>JAZRGI010000285.1:0-2781 GCA_045644105.1 Eubacteriales bacterium
ACGGGAAGCGACGGAAAAACGACGACCACCACGCTCACAGGGCTCATTCTCGAGGCGGAATGTCGCCGCCGCGGAACGGGGCGCGTGTTCGTCGGCGGCAACATCGGCACTCCCCTGTTACCTCTGGTATCCGAGATGACCGCCGAGGATTTCGCCGTGGTCGAGCTTTCCAGCTTTCAGCTGCAAACGGCAACGAGATCGGTGCACGATGCGGTCGTGACCAACGTCACCCCAAATCACCTCAATTGGCATACCGATATGACCGAATATACCAATGCCAAGACCAATATTTATCAACACGCCCCCTGTAAAACGTTGGTACTGAACGCCGAAAACGAGTTCACCCGTGCCCTGGGTAAAAACACCGAACTTCCCGTTTGTTGGTTTTCCTCCAAGCGCCAAACGCCGAACGAATTCCGTGATCTGTGCCGCCCGCATGATAGCGCGATCTATCTCTCAAACGGTTTCATTACCTTATGGGACGGCAAGGTCGAGCAGACCTTGTTAGACCGCAAAAAGATCATCCTGCCCGGCATGCACAATCTTGAAAATTACATGACGGCGATCGCGTTATGCAAAAATTGGTTGACACCCGATATTATAGACGCAGTGGCAAGCAGTTTTGGAGGTGTGCGGCATCGTCTGGAACGAGTCCGCGTGCTCGACGGCGTCACCTATTACAACAGTTCGATCGACTCAACGCCCACACGCACCGCTGCGGCGCTTTCGGCGCTTTCTCCCGTCCGCCCCATCGTGATCTGCGGCGGCTATGACAAGCACGTTCCCTTTGCTCCGCTTGCGGAAAGCCTCTACCAACACGCAAAGGCGGTAGTATTGACGGGCGCAACGGCAGATGCCATTTTTGCGGCGCTGTCGAGACACGCCGAAGCAAACAAGAAAAGCCTGCCGATCTACCGAGAATCGGATTTTGAGTGTGCGGTCAGGAAGTCTCACCGTCTTGCCATCGACGGCGACAGTGTCCTGCTTTCCCCTGCCTGTGCAAGCTTTGACGCCTTCCGTGATTTTGAGGAGCGCGGCGATCGCTTCTGCGAAATCGTAAACAAGCTCTAATCCCATCCAATCAAACACAAAGGAGCAACCAAACAATGGATCAAAATTACCAAGCCGACTTTTTCTATCAAGAGGAACAACCCGTAAAAAATGCCGCCTATTACCGCAAACAAGCGCGCGAAGCACTCAAGGGGAAGTGGACGATGGCATCGGTCGCCTGCTTTCTGTTTTTACTGATCACGTTCGCGATCTGCACGGTTTCGATCATCCCTACCTATGCCTATCTGATCGTCAAAACAATCGCGTTCGGTTCACTTCCCGAACAAACGCTTGTGCCTGCCGTACTCTTTGCCTATGTCGGCATCATTTTGATCGGCATTCTTCTGCTTCCTCCGATCGCAATCGGACTTTGCCGCATTTTCCTGGATCTGATTGACGGAAAGCCGATCAAGTTGGAAACACTGTTCTCTTATTTTAAAAAGGGCTACCTCAGCTCGGTAACCACCGCTCTCCTCTACTTCCTTCTCGTCATCGCCGCCATCCTTCCCATGGTTCTCTTCATCATCGTCGGCGTGATCGTTGGCGGTTTTGGAACAGTATTTGCCGAACTCCTGGCATGGATAATTCTGTTGATCGGATACGTATTCACCATCATCCTCAGTATTCTTTTGACATACCGCCTATCTCTCGTTCCCTTTATCCTTGCCGAATATCCCACCATCAGCGCGCTTGATGCCCTTCGCAATTCAACGCTTCTGATGCAGGGTAACAAATGGAAATACTTTTGCCTGCAGATCAGTTTTATCGGTTGGATTTTGCTCTTGATCCCCGTCACCATCCTAACTTGCGGCATTGGAGCAATGATCGGCGAGTTCCTGCTTTATGCCTATATGTTCACCGCACAGGCGGCATTCTACCACAACGTTGCAAAACGCGACGCCGCCAACGACGTGGAATTTCCAAGCCTGGATCCCAACGACTACAATCTCGAAGAGGATCCCAACCGCCCCTTTTGAAATGCGAACGCAAACCTGACAGAAAGAGATAACAAAAACAATGGTTTTTTCAGAACAACTCAATCAACTTGCCGCACGCGCAGAGGCGGCACTGGCACCTTTTTTTGCGGAGATCGACCGCATCGCCTTTGAAAACACACAAAAGGTCATGGATGCCTTCCGTGATCACCGCGTATCCGATGCCATGTTCCAATCCACCAGCGGCTACGGCTACGACGACCGCGGCAGAGATACTTTGGACGAGGTTTGGGCACAGGTCATGGGTGCCGAAGCAGCCCTCGTTCGCCACAGTATCGTCAGTGGCACACACGCCCTTGCCATCGGTCTGTACGGCATTCTGCGTCCCGGAGACGTGATGTATTCGGTAGCCGGAAAGCCCTATGACACACTTGAGGAGGTCATAGGCATTGCGGGAGATAGCGGCAACGGTTCGTTGCGTGATTTCGGTGTTTCCTATGAGCAGACCGACCTGACCGCCGAAGGTCGCTTTGACTTTGATGCAATCGGCAAAAGATTGGACGAGCTTGGAGAGCGCGTCAAAATGGTCTTTGTACAACGCTCCAAGGGCTACCTCAACCGCAAGACCTTGAGTGTAAAAGAGATCGGCGAGCTTGCAACCTTTGTACACAAAAAAGCCCCCAATACTTTCGTAGTGGTAGATAACTGCTACGGCGAGTTTGTGGAAACGATCGAGCCTTGTGCCGTCGGCGCCGATCTTGAAGTCGGATCGTAGCCATGTCGTTCTGTGAGCCAA
>JAZRGI010000286.1:0-9495 GCA_045644105.1 Eubacteriales bacterium
AGAGCTATTTCCATTGAAGAAAAGCCGAAGCAACCCAAGAGCAACTACTGTGTTACCGGTCTGTATTTTTACGACAACCGCGTGGTGGAGTACGCCAAGGCACTCAAGCCGTCGGCTCGCGGCGAGTTGGAGATCACCGACCTCAACCGCATCTATCTCGAGCAGGGAGAATTGAACGTCGAGCTGCTCGGACAGGGCTTTACATGGTTGGATACGGGTACGCACGAAAGTCTTGTCGAGGCAACGAATTTTGTCAAGACGGTGGAAACGCACCAGCATAGAAAGATTGCCTGCCTTGAGGAGATCGCCTATCTCAACGGTTGGATCACCCAAGAGGACGTATTGCACGTTTATGAGGAAGTCAAGAAGAACCAGTACGGTCAGTATCTCAAGGACGTATTGGACGGAAAATATATCGACGTATTGCATTGAGCAGACCCAAAAAGGAGAACGAATATGACTATTATCGTTACCGGCGGTGCCGGATTTATCGGATCGAATTTTGTATTCCATATGTTGAACAAGTATCCGGACTATCGCATTGTTTGTCTGGATAAGTTGACCTATGCGGGCAATCTGTCCACCTTGAAGGATGTCATGGACAACCCGAACTTCCGCTTTGTCAAGGCGGACATCTGTGACAGAGAGGCGGTATACGCACTCTTTGAGGAAGAAAAGCCCGATATCGTTGTCAACTTCGCGGCAGAGAGTCACGTTGACCGTTCCATCGAAAATCCCGGTATTTTCCTTGAAACCAATATTATGGGTACGGCGGTAATGATGGATGCTTGCCGCAAGTACGGAATTACGCGCTATCACCAGGTATCCACCGATGAGGTCTACGGAGATCTTCCGCTTGACCGTCCCGACCTCTTCTTTACCGAGGACACGCCTATCCACACAAGCAGTCCCTATTCCTCCTCAAAGGCTGCGGCAGACTTGTTGGTATTGGCATATCACAGAACCTACGGCTTGCCTGTCAGCATCAGCCGTTGCTCCAACAACTACGGACCCTATCATTTTCCCGAAAAGTTGATCCCCCTGATGATCGCAAACGCGCTCAACGATAAGCCCCTGCCCGTCTACGGTGAGGGACTCAACGTACGCGATTGGCTCTACGTAGAGGATCACTGCAAGGCGATCGATCTCATCATCCACAAGGGACGCGTGGGCGAGGTCTATAACATCGGCGGACACAATGAAATGAAGAATATCGATATCGTAAAGATCATTTGCCGAGAGCTCGACAAGCCCGAATCACTGATCACCTACGTTGCCGACCGTAAGGGACACGATATGCGCTATGCCATCGATCCCACCAAGATCCATTCTGTACTTGGATGGTTGCCCGAAACCAAGTTTGCCGACGGTATCAAGAAGACGATCCGTTGGTATCTGGAAAACCGTGAGTGGTGGGAAACCATTATTTCGGGCGAGTATCAGAACTACTACGAAAAAATGTACGCAAATCGTTGATCGGAGGACGTTATGGGAAAGATTACGGTAGAAAAGAACGTAGGCGGAATAGAGGGACTCTGCATCATTGAGCCTACGGTATTTGGTGATAACCGCGGTTATTTTATGGAAACCTATAACTTCAACGATATGAAGGAGCAGGGACTTGACATGGTGTTCGTTCAGGACAACCAAAGTATGTCGGTCAAGGGCGTTTTGCGCGGATTGCACTTTCAGAAGCAGTATCCGCAGGGCAAGTTGGTTCGTGTGATCAAGGGACGTGTTTTCGACGTTGCGGTAGATCTTCGTGCCAACAGTGAGTCTTACGGAAAATGGTACGGTGTAGAACTGACCGAGGAGAACAAAAAGCAGTTTTATATTCCGCGCGGTTTTGCACACGGCTTTCTTGTCTTGAGCGAAACGGCAGAATTTTGCTACAAATGCACCGATTTCTATCACCCCAACGATGAGGGCGGACTTGCGTGGAATGATCCCAAGATTGGCATCGAGTGGCCCGAGCTGGTTGGCGAATATAACGGCACCGCATCTGCGGAAGGCTATACGATGAGCGACGGAACGCCGTTGAATATGAGCGAAAAGGATCAGAAATGGTTGGGAATCTGAAGCTTGTCAGATTGCTTTCGACTTTGACGTTGTCGTTGTTGCTGCTTGTACTGTCTGCCTGTATCCGGTACGTTCCTCGCGAGGAGGGAACCGATACGGCCGGCAGACAGGAGGAGAGTGTGACCGAATCGGTGGCGCCTGATATCGAGGACGGGAAGGACCCCGAACCCGAGCAAAGCACCGACGACGCGATTGAAACCGACTCCAAGGGCTTTTCCAATCTGCCCCAGGACGATCAGACAAAACGCTATTGACGCGTCTGATAGATTTTCATTGATAGACAGAAAGTGGATTTGTATGATTCCTAACGTGTATTCCGTGAACGACTCGGTAAAATTACGGGTTGTTCATACCAACAAATTTAAAACGGGAATGTTATCTGTATCGGCGGTTTTACCAATCCGCAGAGAAGACGTTTGGCTTACCTCGCTCTTGCTTTCGGTATTGCGGAGAGGAACGGTCAAATATCCGACTCTGGAGGCATTGAACCGCCGATTGGATTTCCTTTACGGTGCCGAGCTTTCGATCCGTAATTTTTATCGCGGAGATAATCAGATCATCGGCTTTTCGGCAGAGTTTTTGGACAATGCCTATCTTCCCGAGGGGGAGGATATGGTTGCCGGTGTGTTGGAGATCATGGAGCAGGTTCTGCTTCATCCGACGTTGGATGAGAATGGGATGTTGCTTTCGCGCTACGTTGAGAGCGAAAAGCAGATGCAGTGCGATGCGATCCGAGCCATGAAAAATCAACCCCGTGCCTATGCCAATGACCGTTGCAGAGAATTGATGTACGCCTCGGAGCCGTGCGGTGCATCGATCTACGGCACCGAAGAGCAGGTCATAGCGATGACGGCAGAGCGCTTGACCGATCATTGGAGATGGCTTTTGAAGCAGATCCGATTGGATTGCTTTTATGTAGGATCTGCCGATGCGGAGCGAATTTGCGAGTTGTTGCAAAAGATGGTGCAGGATTCTGTTCTGACACCGGAAGCCCCCGCGCGTTCCGTGCCGCCGCGCGCATTGCCCTCGGTGGCTCGCCCCTGCCGCGTGGACGAGAGTCTGGACGTGACGCAGGGACATTTGGTGATGGGATTCGATACCGGCGTTGTCATCGGTGGCGATGCATATTATGCCTGCGTGTTACTTAACGAGATGCTCGGCGTTTCTCCCGTATCCAAGCTTTTTGTAAACGTGAGGGAGCGGCTTTCGCTTTGCTACCACTGCGCATCGTCCTACAATCCGTACAAGGGTGTGATTCTGGTCACTTGCGGACTGTCACGCACCAACCGTACGCGTGCCGAGAAGGAGATCTTGAAGCAGGTTCGTAGCTTTGCGCGCGGAAAATTTGACGATCGCGACTTGGACACCGCCAAGCAGTCGCTTGTCAATGCTTACCGACAACTTGAGGACAGTCCCGGAGCAATGGAAGGTTTTTATTTCGGACGGTCGCTTGTGGGGTTGGAGCAAACGCCAAAGGACTGTCAACGTGCCTTCTCTGCGGTATCGCGGGAGGACGTGATCGCGGTGGCGAAGCGCGTCAAACAAAACATCGTATATTATCTTGACGGAACGCTTGACGGAGAGGAGAGGTCGTTTGATGAGGATGAATGAGTTTTCTTCTGCTCTGTTGGGTGAAAAATATGATCGGATCAAGCACGTCAGTGGTTTTTCGGTCTACGTGTTTCCCAAGAAACTGACCACCACCTATACTTTCTTGGCAGTACGGTACGGTTCTCTGGATTCGTCGTTTGATCGACTTGACGGAAATGGGCGGATCTGCGTGCCCGACGGCATTGCCCATTTTTTGGAGCATAAAATGTTTGAAAACGCCGACGGCAGTGACTCCTTTGCGCATTTTGCCGCTTTGGGTGCCGATGCCAATGCGTATACTTCTTATAACCGAACGGCATATCTTTTCAGTTGCACCGAACGTTTCGGGGAGGCGTTGGACGAGCTTTTGCGCTTTGTGACACACCCTCATTTTACCGAGGCTTCGGTCCAAAAGGAGCAGGGGATCATTGCGGAGGAGATCCGTATGTACGAGGACAATCCGTGGGATCAGTGCCTGCAAAAGTTGTTGGAGGCAATGTATCCGAGCCATCCCGTGCGCAAAAATATCTGCGGAACGCAGGAGTCGATTCAAAAGATCACCCCTGCACTGTTGCACCAATGCTACGATGCGTTTTACACACCTTCCAACATGGCGTTGGTGGTTTGCGGAGACGTCACAACCGACGAGGTGATGGCGGCGGTCGACCGTTTGCTTCCGCAAAGTGAGGTGCCGATCAAAGTCGGTCGCATCGGTGAGGAGGATCGAAACGGTGTTTCCGAGTCCTACGTCTGTGCGAGAATGCAGGTGTCCAAGCCGATCTTCAGTATCGGTATCAAGGATCGCCATTTTGTCGGTTCGCCCGTGGAGCGATTGCGCCGCGAACTGGAAATGACGATGCTTGACGAGATTCTCTTTTCCCGATCCGAACCCTTTTACAATGATTTGTTTGAGCGCGGTGTCATTACGCCTTCTTTCGGGGCGGGATACTCCTGCGCCGAGGATTTTGCTTTTCATTGCATTTCGGGCGAATCGGATACCCCGAAGGCGGTATTGCAAGCCTTGAAGGAATACTTGCAAGAGGTACGCAAAAGCGGCATTTCCGAAGAGGCATTTGAGCGTTGCCGACGCGTGATGTATGCCGACGAGGTGCGTGCGTATGACTCAACCGAGGAGATCGCAAGCCGCTTGGTTTCCTTTGCGTTTGAGGACGTGGATCTGTTTTCCTGTCTTGAAATTCTGCAAAGCATTACCCGAAGGGATCTGGAAGAACTTTTGCAGACGGCTTTTGAGGAGGATTGCTTTGCGCTTGCGGTGATCTATCCGATCGATAATAATGATAAAAAGGAGTAAGAAAAAATGAAGATGCCAACCAATATTGCCTTTCCGGGACTTGGGATCGAGCAATTTACCGTTGATAAAATTGCCGTGTCCATTGGTAGGATCGAGATCCGCTGGTATGCGATCATGATCACAATGGGCATGGTATTGGCGTTCCTGTATGCCGGTTGGCGAGCAAAGCAAGAGGACATGGTCTTTGACGATGTCATCGACATCGGTCTTGTTACCGTCATTCTCGGCGTGATCGGAGCGCGTCTTTACTACGTGCTTACCACCATTGGTCAGTTTGATTACAGTACGTTTATCAAGGTCATCGCCGTTTGGGAGGGTGGCTTGGCGATCTACGGCGGTATCATCGGCGGATGTATCGGCGTTTTGATCACCTGTTACTTCAAGAAAAAAAGCTGGCTCCGCGCCTTTGATATGATCACACCGGGCGTGATGTTGGCACAGGCAATCGGCAGATGGGGCAACTTCTTTAACGGAGAAGCTTACGGATACCCGATCAAAGAGGTCACGCACTATTGGTTCTTTAACAGTGAGCATCTGCTCCCGTCGGGTGAGGGGACTCTGTTCAACGCGCTCCGGATGGGTGTTTCTCACAATAATGGTACCATCTACAACTATTATCACCCCACCTTTTTCTACGAGTGCGTGTGGAATCTGATCGGGTTCGCCATCATCAATCTGTTGTACAAGAAAAAACGCTTTGACGGACAGGTGGCATTGATGTACTTTACTTGGTACGGATTTGGCAGAATGTTGATCGAGGGCTTCCGCACCGACAGTTTGTATATTCCCGGCACGACGTTGCGTATTTCGCAGTTCTTGGGACTTGCTTGCTTTGTTGTGGGCAGTGTGCTTTTGACGGTGTTCCTGATCCGTTCTTATCGAAACAATCCCGTATCGGTGGTTGGCGCGACTTTGGAAGGTGTTGCCGACGTGACCGAATGCGAGGTTACTTTGGCGGTTGACGAAGCGCAGACCGAGCAAGTCGAGCCTGCCTGCGATACAATCGAGGAGAATGAGGCGTTGTGTGACGTCACGGAGGAATGCGAAACACAGGCAAAGGAGACGGATGAAGATGGCAAAGTTGATTGACGGTAAATTGATCTCGGCACAGATCCGTGCGGAGATCAAAGAAGAGGTTGTCGCCTTTGAAAAGGAGAGGGGATTCGTTCCGGGACTCGCGGTCGTGATCGTTGGCGAAAATCCCGCATCGCAGGTGTACGTCCGCAATAAGTCGCGTGCCTGCGCCGAGGTCGGCTTTTATTCCGAGGTCCACGAGCTGCCGGCGTCTACCACGCAGGAGGAACTGAATTGCCTTGTCGACCGCTTGAATGGCGATGAGAAGATCCACGGTGTTTTAGTGCAGTTGCCATTGCCACGGCATTTGGACGAAACCGAGGTGTTGCTCCGTATCGATCCTTCAAAGGACGTGGATGCCTTCCATCCCTACAACGTAGGAAAGATCATGATCGGAGATTACGATTTTCTGCCCTGCACACCGGCGGGCGTTATGGCACTCTTGGAGCGCAGTGATATCGATCCTGCAGGAAAACAGTGTGTGGTTATCGGACGCTCCAACATCGTGGGCAAGCCGATGGCAATGCTGCTTTTGCACGCAAACGGAACGGTAACGGTTTGTCATAGCCGCACCCAAAATCTTGCCGAGATCTGTCGTACGGCGGATATTTTGGTGGTTGCCATCGGACGTGCCGATTTTGTCGGTGCCGATCTGGTGAAGCCGGGAGCGGTGGTCATCGACGTTGGTATGAACCGTCGCGAGGACGGAAAACTGACGGGTGATGTTGATTTTTCTGCCGTTGAACCGATCGCGTCGGCAATCACTCCGGTACCCGGAGGCGTTGGACCGATGACGATTACGATGCTTCTCAAGAATACGTTGACGGCGGCAAGACGCAGATAAAACGTAAAGACCGTCAACATCAATCCTCTTGTCGCCCCCTGTCAGAAAGGGTTGGCGGGAAGGGGATTCTTGTTTGATAACAATCTTTTATAAATCTCTTGACATCCATGCGCGAAAATGCTATAATATGATGGATAGAATTGTAACGATACAGGAGTACAAAAAATGGATAACAGACAAAAAACAATGGATAAAATCGTTGCGCTTTGCAAAACGCGCGGATTTATTTTCCCCGGCTCCGAAATTTACGGCGGCCTTGCAAACTCGTGGGACTACGGCCCCCTGGGTGTAGAGTTCAAAAACAACGTCAAGCGCGCTTGGTGGAAAAAGTTCGTACAGGAGAGCAAGTACAACGTAGGCCTTGACAGTGCCATTATTATGAACCCGCAGGCATGGGTTGCGTCCGGACACGTAGGCGGCTTTTCCGATCCTTTGATGGATTGCAAGCAGTGCAAGATGCGTCACCGTGCAGACAAACTGATCGAGGATTACGCCTTCCAGAACAACCTTTCCGACAATCCGGCAGGTTGGAGCTTTGAGGAGATGGCAACCTATATCAAGGAAAAGGGAATCGCCTGCCCGCAGTGCGGCGGTCACGATTTTACCGATATCAAGAAGTTCAACCTGATGTTCAAGACCTTTATCGGTGTCACCGAGGATAACTCCAACACGGTATATCTGCGTCCCGAAACGGCACAGGGTATCTTTGTCAACTTCCCTGCGGCACAACGCACCACGCGCAAAAAGCTGCCCTTCGGTATTGCACAGATCGGTAAATCGTTCCGTAACGAGATCACGCCCGGCAACTTTGTTTTCCGTACCCGTGAGTTCGAGCAGATGGAGCTGGAGTTCTTCTGCAAGCCCGGAACCGACCTTGAATGGTTTGCATATTGGAAGGACTACTGCCACAAGTTTTTGTTGAATCTCGGTATGCGCGAGGAGAATCTCCGCCTGCGTGACCACGATCCCGAAGAGCTTTGCTTCTACTCCAAGGCAACCACCGACTTTGAGTTCCTCTTCCCGTTCGGATGGGGCGAGCTTTGGGGCATCGCAGACCGTACCGATTACGACCTCGGTCAGCACCAAACCCACAGCGGCAAGGATATGACCTATTTCGATCAAGAGTCGAACGAGCACTACATTCCCTACGTCATCGAGCCTTCTCTGGGAGCCGACCGCGTAGCACTTGCGTTCCTGGTTGACGCATATGATGAGGAAGTGATCGATGAGGCAAAGAACGACGTTCGCACCGTTCTGCACCTGCATCCCGCTCTGGCACCCTTTAAGGCTGCCGTTCTTCCGCTTTCCAAGAAGCTTGCAGACAAGGCGGGCGAGATCTACGACGAGCTTTCCAAGTACTTTATGGTGGACTATGACGAAACCGGTTCGATCGGTAAGCGTTACCGCCGCGAGGACGAGATCGGTACCCCCTTGTGTATCACGGTTGACTTTGAGACCGTCGGTGACGATACCAAGCCCGCAGACAACTGCGTAACGGTTCGTGACCGCGACACCATGGAGCAGGTACGCGTTCCGATCTCCGAGTTGAGATCCTATATCGAAAAGAAAATCGAATTCTGATCGGTCAGACAATCAAAAGAAACCGAACCAATTGCTTTTGCAGTTGGTTCGGTTTCTTTTTTGGACTTTCAATTTTCAACTCGTTTAGCTCGTTTTTCCGCCTCGCGCGTTCTCTTTTTTAAAAAATGCATACCGTATATTTCCTCGGTGGCAAAAGCAAGCTTTGTCACCACGTTCTGCTTTGTAGGATAGCAGTAGAAGGAATCACTCTCGGTAGATATATCCAGACAGTCAAACGGCTTTATATGCGGGAAATCATATTCAACGTGTAGACTGTTTATCTGCAGTGGCGTGCGCTCAATGTGGTAGTCCTCTCCGCGATAATGCCCTTCAAGCACAAAGCCGCGATCGGGATCGTGTGTAAGCTTTGCCTTACCGAGTTTTTCAAATTTCCAGCATCTCGGCAAAGAATACACGTCAACCTCGTCCTCAAAGAAATATTCTCCGCGCTCTATCTCAAGTCTTACCTGCTCTCTTTCCCATTCAAACCAATCGGGCACGTGAGAAAACTCGGTCTCGCCCGATGTAGCTTCAAGATCTCCGTCCTCGCGTAAGAACCAGCGTTTGCCGCATTCTTCGCAATATATCTCGGCTCCCTTGGATGCCATTTTGCCCTCTGCCATACAATGAGGACACTTGTAAAGTATCTTGTGCATACCCTCCGCGCGATAAGGCTCTTTTATCAGGATACCGTTCTCTTTTTGATACTCATATTCGTTATAATAAAGAGCATCGCTTATGATCTTGTTGATCTCATTGGGGGTGAGCGATTCTATCTGCTCTGCGGTAAGGATCTGCGTAAGCGTGGTATGCAAAGGAACCTTGCGTTTTTGTCTGAAATTCCAGAAGGGGGCGTGGAGATAGTTTCCGCGATGTACGATGGCAACTACGGGCATTTTGTTTCGCTTGACCATCGTTCCGATAGAATTGGGCAAAAAGGCTCTTGTGCCGCAGGGCGAATATCTTGCTTCAGGATACATTCCGAGAATATCTCCGCGAGAAAGCACCTTGCGAA
>JAZRGI010000287.1:0-6352 GCA_045644105.1 Eubacteriales bacterium
GGAACCATTGTCTTCCTAAGACGCTTGGCCTCCGACTTGCACGTATCGACGTCAAAAAGAAATTGGCAGGTTCGATCGACGTAGCAAACCGAGTTGAAAAATTTGTAAATTGCCGATCCAAGGACCCAAACGTTGCTGAACTTTATATCGTAGAGGGTGATTCGGCATTGACTTCGTGTAAGCTTGGACGTGCCGCAGAATATCAGGCGATCATTCCCATTCGCGGTAAGACATTGAACTGCTTGAAAAGCGACTATGATAAGATCTTTAAGAGCGAGATCATCACCGATCTTCTCAAGGTCATCGGTTGCGGAGTGGAGATTCATAACAAAAAGAAATCTGATCTCAGTGCCTTTGATCTGAATAATCTGCGTTGGTCCAAGATCATCATTTGTACCGATGCCGACGAGGACGGTTTCCAGATCCGCACTCTGCTTTTGACCTTGTTTTACCGCCTGCTTCCGACTCTGCTCAAGGAGCATAAGGTCTTTATTGCCGAGTCGCCTTTGTTTGAGATTACCACCAAAGACGAAACACTTTTCGCTTACGACGAGTTTGAAAAGGCGGAGATTATCAAAAAACTGGGTAACAAAAAGTACACCCTGCAACGTTCCAAAGGACTGGGTGAAAACGAACCCGAGATGATGTGGAAGACGACGATGAATCCCGAAACGCGTCGCCTCATTTCGGTTTCTCCCGCCGATGCCGCGGCTACAGAGGAGATCTTTGACACCCTTCTGGGCGACAATCTGCCTGCGCGTAAGAAATTCATTACCGAGAACGGTGACCGCTATATGAAGGACATCGACGTATAAGACGGTACACTTTTTCAAAAGAAAAAAACACATCCGCGAGCAACTTGCATACCGTTGTTCAAGGGTGTGTTTTTTGTATGTATCCGAGGTTCAGTATTATTTTTCAAAACCGTGGATAAAGCCGGTCATATCGGCAGAGCAAACGTCGCCGCCGATGACACGGTTGCGATAGACCAACACGTTTGCGTAAACGGTTCCGGTATAGTCGGGATAATTGGTAACCGAAAAGGTGTAGCGGGTAATTTCCTTTCCCTTATATTTGGAAAGATTCAAACCCTGTTCCTTTTGCAGTTCATTGTATGCCGAAAAGACCTTGTCAAATTCCGATGGAAGCTTTACGGATTTGACTTCGGTAGGTTCTTCTCCGACCGTCCAACCGAATTGCGACAGAAAAGCGGCGGCATCCTCTGCCGAGCGGATCTTGTCGTAGCTATAGCTGACGGGGGCGTCGACGGCTCCCGGACGTTGCGTTACGGTGTAGGTTGGAACAAACGCGATCAGTGTGATCAGTACGGTCAAGGCAACGCAGATCACACCAACCAGCTTCACCGTCGTTGCCCGTAAGGAATAAACAAACATAAAATGCGCCTCCCGTTGTATCATCGTTTCTGGTAGATTATATGATACAGGGCGGCGCATTATGTGTTTTAATACAGAGAAAAATCAAAATCAAGCGTCTGGCGCTTCATGGCATTGCGTACCGCATCCGAATGCGAGTATACGTTATGTAACAATCCAAGCATCATAAAGGTGGCAAGCATGGAGGATCCGCCGCAAGAGAGCAGGGGAAGGGTGATGCCGATGACGGGAAGCATGGCAAAGCACATTCCTACGTTCAAAAGGATCTGCGTTACAAACATGGCACCTACTCCGACGCAGATTAATCCGCCGTAATCCGATGTGCAGGCAATCTTTGAGAGCGTGAAGATCCGAACAACCAAAACCATAAAGATGATCAGTACGATCGCACCGCCCAAAAAGCCGAATTTCTCACATACTGTGGCGTAAATAAAGTCGGTGTGTGACGCGGGTAAGATTTCGTAATGATAGCCGCCGTGAATTCCTTGCCCGAAAAATCCGCCTGCGGCGATGGCATCACGGCTTTGCAGGGGTTGCATACCCTTGCCGAGCGGGTCCATTTCGGGATTGAAGCCAACGATGATGCGCTCACGCTGATAGTCCTCCAGGTGTTCCCACAAATAGGGGAACAGAAGCACCAACACGACTGCCGCACCGATGAAGTATGCGGGATGAAGTCCGGCACAGAACAACATGATGGCAACGATCGCGATATAGATCAAGGCAACACCGAGGTCGCCCGAAATCAGAATCGGGCCGACAATCGCACCTGCATGGAGCGCGAGCAAAAGAACCGTCAATGGTTTGTTGATGTGATTCTGTACCGTTGACAGGTGCTTGGAGAAGGTACAAATAAAGGTGATTTTGATGAATTCCGAGGGTTGGATCATAAATCCGGTAAAAGGGATCTCCAACCAACTTTTGTTGGAGGTTTCACGCTCGGCACCGCTACTTCCCCAAACAAGTGTGATGAGCAAAAGCAGAACCGAACCGACAAGCATATAGATCCATAGTTTGTCTACGATGGTGCGATAATCTACGAAGGCAATGGCGAAGGTGACGAAAATGCCGACAACAAAAATAACGGCTTGCATCTTCAACTTGGACATACCGAAATTGTCTACTGCTCCAAAGACGGTGATGATACTGATGACGGAAAGGAGCGTGGTGCAGACAAACATCATGGGATCGATGTTTCTGATGGCTTCTCGGATGATATTGATGACTTTTTGCACGCGTACTCCTCCTTTCCTATCATTTTTTTGAAGTGATTAAAGTGAAAATTCCGAAAAATGCGTGATAAAGCCGTCGTGATGCGCTTTTATGTAGTCGATCTCCTCTTGGGGTTGTCCCTTATCGACACCGTAGGTGTGAAAGCCTGCGGCACGGGCAGACTCGATGGCGGTCAGACTGTCGTCAAAATAATAGATGTCTTCGGGGGCAACATCCAGTGTTCTTGCTACCTCAAAAAAGAGCGTGGGATCGTGCTTTTGCAACCCGAAATCGTCGGTTGTCCAAACCTTCTCAAATAGGTCGTATAGTCGGTTTTTCTTCAGGCAGGCGTCTGCCAACACGTGTGAAGTTGCGGTCAGGGTAAACAGACGATGACCCTCATCGTGCAGACGGTGCAAAAATTCGTAAGCACCCGCTTTGCAAGCGACTTGTTCTCGGTAGAAGCTCTCCATGCAATCCTCAATGCGTTTCTGAATCTCCTCTGCCGTACCCTTTACGCCCATCTTCTGATACAGGCGTGCTGTTCCGGTGATACCGATGGGAATGGTGACGGCAATCAACTCGTCGCGCTCAAAGGCGATCCCCTCCTTCTGTAAGAGGGGGAATAAGCCGAGGTCAAAGCGCATGGAGGAGTTCACCGTGGTGTCATCCATGTCAAAAATAAATACTTTCTTCATAATGATTCCTTTTGAAAGTGTTATCAAAGCAAGGGGCGGACTTTGTAAGAAAGCCCTCCCCTTGCAGTAAGTGTGATTTAATATTGTCTGCCCCAGATGACCATGTGCTTTGCGGGCTTTCCGCAACAAGCGCATACGTCGGAGAGGTGATCCTCAACAAAGGGGATACAACGCGATTTTACGCCGCCGGTAGCATCTTTGATCTGCTCCTCACAGGCGGTTTCTCCACACCACATTGCCTTGATATAGCCAGACTTGTTGGCGGCAACGTCAAGGAACTCTTCCATGGTGGTGGCGGTGTAGGTACGGTTTGTACGGTTTTCGAGCGCGCGGTTGTAAAGCTCCTCGTGCACCTTGTTGAGCGCCTTCTCAACCTCTTCCTCAAGGTTGTCGAGCGAGATAAAGGTTTTCTCACGGGTAACGCGGCTGACGAGTACGCAGGAATTGTTTTCGATGTCGCGCGGGCCGATCTCCAAACGGAGCGGAACGCCCTTCATCTCGTACTGGCTGAATTTCCAACCCGTGGAGTTGTCACTGTCGTCCAACTTGACACGGAACTTCTTGGAAAGCGTGTTCTTAATCTCGTTTGCCTTTTCCAGAACGCCTTCTTTGTGTTGGGCAACAGGGATGATAACCAACTGCGTGGGAGCGATGCGAGGAGGCAGGATCAGACCGTTGTCGTCACCGTGTGTCATAATGATCGCGCCGATCATACGGGTGGAAACACCCCAAGAGGTTTGGTGCGGATGCTTCTGCACGTTGTCGCGACCGGTAAAGGTGATGTCAAACGCCTCGGCAAATCCGGTGCCGAAGTAGTGAGTGGTTCCGCCCTGCAGAGCCACGCCGTTGTGCATCATCGGCTCAATGGTATAGGTTTCCTCTGCGCCCGCAAACTTTTCCTTCTCGGTCTTGCGGCCGGTGTATGCGGGGATCGCAAGCGATTCTGCATAGAAGTCTTCGTAGACCTTCAACATTTGCAGGGTTTCCTGTCTTGCTTCTTCCTCGGTTTCGTGCATGGTATGTCCTTCTTGCCAGAGGAACTCTGATGTGCGAAGGAAGGGACGGGTGGTCTTTTCCCAACGAACAACGTTACACCACTGATTGTAGAGCTTGGGCAGGTCGCGGTAGGACTGAATGATGGTGCGGAAATGCTCGCAGAAGAGCGTTTCGGAGGTGGGACGGACGATCAGACGTTCAGAGAGTGTGGTGCCGCCGCCAACCGTGACAATGGCGCACTCGGGTGCAAAGCCCTCAACGTGATCCTTCTCCTTCTGCAACAGGCTTTCGGGAATAAACATGGGCATATAGACGTTCTCATGTCCAAGCTCCTTAAAGCGCGCATCAAGATCCTTTTGGATATTTTCCCAAATGGCGTATCCGTAGGGACGGATGATCATACATCCCTTGACGCCGGAATAATCAACCAATTCCGCTTTCTTTACAACGTCGGTGTACCACTGCGCAAAATCAACGTCCATGGACGTGATCTGCTCAACCATTTTTGCATTGTTTTTTGCCATAATAAAACCTTTCATTTGTCATGCTTTGAAAAGCACTGCAAAGTTCGTATAAAAATAATTATATTTTATGATAATTATTATATCGCAACGGTTTGCTTTTGTCAAGATGTTTTTGTTAAGATCACCGTCTTTCCAAGGCAAAAGCATCCCTTTTTCGATGTGTATGATTTGTTTTAGTCAAAAATATAAGAATGAGAACTGTTCTCTTTCTAAAAACAGAGGCGATTTATGTACAAAAAAGAGAAAATTGAGTTATTTGGCGTGAAAATCGATAACGTAACCCTGCGGGAAGCGGTAGATCTTGCATTGCAAGAGGAAGGCGTGCCCTGTTGGGTGGTTACGCCAAACGCGGTGATGTTGGATGCCTGCCGAAAAAACAAGGAACAAGCAAAGCTCCTGAATCGGGCAAGGCTCTCGCTCCCCGACGGCAGAGGGGTGTTGCTTTTGGCAAGACGGCAGGGGACGCCGCTCTGTGAGCGCGTGGCGGGCATCGATTTTGCGGAAGCGCTTCTGGCAAGGGCTTCAAAAAAGGGCTTGCGTGTGTTTTTATTGGGTGGGGCGCACGGTGTTGCCGAGGCGGCGGCAGAACGTCTGTGTAAGAAATATTCGACTCTCTGTGTTTGCGGGACACATCACGGCTATTTTGACGATCGAGGAGAGGAGGGTCGGGCGGTGCTGGAGCATATATTGAAATGCCGTCCCGACTTGTTGTTCGTTTGCATGGGCTTTCCGCGCCAGGAAGAGTGGATCTTCGGACATTTGGACACTCTTACGGATGTGCTTGTGGCGGTAGGGCTTGGAGGCTCGCTTGACGTCTGGGCGGGGCAGGTCAGACGCGCGCCGTGCTTCCTTTCGGAGATGGGGCTTGAGTGGGCATGGCGGATGCTTTTGCAACCAAAACGTCTTCGGCAACTTCCCGCCTTGTTTCGAATGGCGCTTTTTCCTGCCTGCAAAAAGCGAGAGAAGGGGGGGAATAATTAAACAATTGAATAAAACCCCCCAAAAAGTATTGCAAAATGCACACACTGCGCTTTATTATGTGGAATATAAGGGGAAATTGTTACAAAATTGATAAAATTTCGTCAAACCCCTTGTATATTTGCAAAAAATGAGTTAAAATATATGTGTATGGAAAGAAATGGCTTTCCATCAAGTGGTTAACAAAAAAATCATATAAAACGGAGGATTATTCCAATGGCAAACGTAAAAGTAGCGATCAACGGTTTCGGACGTATCGGTCGTCTGGCATTACGTCAGATGTTCGGTGCAAAGGGTTATCAGGTAGTTGCAATCAACGACCTCACCAAGCCCTCCATGCTGGCTCACCTGCTCAAGTATGACACTGCTCAGGGCAGATACAACCACGACGTGGTTGCAGACGATGAGGCCGGTACCATCACTGTTGACGGCAAGACTATCAAGATCTATTCTGAGAAGGACGCTGTAAACCTTCCTTGGAAGAAGCTGAAGGTTGACGTAGTTCTCGAGTGCACCGGTTTCTACTGCACCCAGGAGAAGTCTATGGCTC
>JAZRGI010000288.1:0-2792 GCA_045644105.1 Eubacteriales bacterium
CGTGCAGTATTTCCAATGGCGCAAGAGCCGCGGAAGCTTTGAAAAATTCCACGGTGCGGTGGTCGACCACGTCGGAAACGAGCATACCCGTGTCTTTGGTGAGGTCGCATCTCTCGGCAAACGCCTCAAGGGACTTGACGAGATCGTCGGAACCGGAACCGTCAGTCGCGTGGCAATGCTCCACGATTGGAGCAACGCATGGGCGATCGAATGCGCGCAGGGCTTCCAGAAGAAAGACAAAAAACTGATGCCCACCTTCTTCAAGAACTACCGCGCGCTTTGGGATCGCGGCATCAACACCGACATCATCGGCTTTGAGGACGATTTCTCGGGATACGATCTCATCATCGCACCCATGATCCACACCGTCAGTGCAGATCTTGAAGCGAAGTTCGTTTCGTTTGTCGAGAACGGCGGAACACTGCTTGGTACCTATATGATGGGCATGGTAAACGAGAACGGACTCTGCCATCTCGGCGGTTTCCCCGCAGGAAAGCTCAAGGATGTGTTCGGCATTTGGAACGAGGAGATCGATACACTCTATCCGGGTGAATCGAATACCGCGCTCTATGATGGCAAGAGCTATGCCGTTGTCGATTATTGCGAGGTGATCCATCCCACCACCGCCACGGTGCTTGCCACCTACGGCGAGGATTATTATCGGGGTTGTCCCGCCGTCACCGTCAACCAATACGGCAAGGGACGTGCCTACTATCTTGCCTGCCGTGATAACGGTGACCTGACCGATGCTCTGACCGCCGAACTCTTGGAAGTGTGCGGTATTACCTCGGACTTTGACGGAGAATTGCCGCAGGGCGTTACGGCACACTCGCGTACCGACGGCGAGCATATTTATCTCTTCCTGCAGAATTTCAACCGCGAGGGCGTAACACTCCACACAGAAGTCGAGTGGCTCAATTTGGAAAACAAAACCGCTGTTACGGGTACGTTTTGCTTGGATTCTTACGAAACGTTGATACTAAGAAAGAATAAGAACAAGAACTGTTCTAAAATCAACCTATGATTTCAAAAAGCGAGGAAGCATTTATGGGAAAGATCAAGATTGCCATTATCGGATGCGGTAATATCGCAAAGAATGAGCATTGCAGAAACTATCTGCAACTGACCGACCGCTTTGAGCTTGTCGCGGCTTGCGATATCATCCCCGAGCGTGCCGAGGCATATGCCAAAGAATTCGGCATTCCCGCAACCTACACCGACTACCGCGAGGTATTGAAGATTGAGGGACTCGATGCGGTGGACATCTGCACCCCCAACTATCTGCACTCGATCATTGCGGTGGACGCACTGAACGCAGGCATCAACGTACTTTGCGAAAAGCCCGATGCCATCAATCCCGCAGAGGCAAAAAGAATGCAGGATGCGGCAGAGAAGAGCGGAAAGTTACTCATGGTCATTCGCAACAATCGCTTCATCACGCAATCGCAGTACCTGAAAAGGTATATCGACGAAGGCAAGCTCGGCGACGTTTATGCGGCGCGTTGCGGTTGGCAGAGAAGACGCGGTGTCCCCGGAAGAGGCGGTTGGTTTACCACCAAGGAACTTTCGGGCGGCGGTCCTCTGATCGATCTTGGGGTGCATATGATCGACGTCACCATGTGGCTCATGGGCAGTCCCCGTCCGGTATCGGTTAGTGGTTGTGCCTACAATAAGTTTGCCAACGCATCCGAAACGGGCGGTAAGTACGCCACTGCCAATGCAAAGGGAACCTTTGACGTTGAGGATCTTGCCATGGGCTTTATCCGTTTTGATAACGGTGCCTGCCTGCAGATCGAATTCTCTTGGGCATCGAACGTGCGCGGCGATAACAGGTTTTTTGAGTTGCGCGGAACGCGTGCGGGTGCCGAGTGGGGCTCCGCGGACAACGAGCTGCGCATCTACACCGAGGAATGCGGCAAGACTGCCGATCTCATCCCTCAACTCGGAAAGAATCTCAACGGACATCATGAAAATCTGAAGAACTTTGCCGATGCAATCGAGGGCAAGGCAGAGCCTGTCTTCAAGGTGCAGGAGGGTGTGGATATGATTAAGATCCTTTGCGCCATCTATGAGTCGGCACAGACCGGCAGAGAAATTGTACTTGATTGATTAGGAGAAATTGATATGAAAAAGATCAACGTTGTCGTATGGAGTGAGTACCGTCACGAAAGAAAGCCGGGTGCGGCACAGGACACCTATCCGCGCGGCTTGCACGCTGCCATCAAGGATTTTTTGGACGTCAATGAGGACATGGAGGTCACGCTCGCCTGTCTTGACGATCCCGATCAAGGCTTGTCGGACGAGCGACTCGAAGCGACCGACGTGCTTCTCTGGTGGGGACATATGGCGCATAAGGAGGTCAGCGACGCGCTTACCGAGAAGATCCGCGAGCGCGTTTATCTCGGTAAAATGGGACTCATCGCCCTGCACTCGGCGCACAAGTCCAAGCCCTTTATGAATACCGTCGGCACCAACGGTAATCTGTCTTGGGGAAGAGAGCAACGCGAGGTGATGTGGAACATCATGCCCTCGCACGAGATCGCCGCAGGCATTCCCGACCACTTCGTTCTGGAGAGCGAGGAGCTTTACAGTGAGCCATTCTTCATTCCCCAACCCGACGAATTGGTGTTTGGATCCTGGTTTGAGGACGGCAACATCTTCCGTTCGGGTGCGTGCTTCCGTCGCGGAGCGGGCAAGGTCTTTTATTTCCAGCCCGGCCACGAAACCTGTCGCTCCTACTATAACCCCTACGTGCAAAGGATCATCACCAATGCCGTCCGTTGGGCAAAGCC
>JAZRGI010000289.1:0-2289 GCA_045644105.1 Eubacteriales bacterium
CTTTAATGCTTTGAATAAGCAATTTGACATTTTGATTATTTTCTTGCATGTTTCTTGAAAAAAGGGTGTCGGTACTAATTTCAAAAAAATTGGCAATCGGTACGACCTGCGAAATATCCGGCATACTCGTTCCGTTTTCCCATTTTGAAATAGCTTGAGCCGAAACGTTTAATTGCTCGGCAAGTTCTTCTTGTGTGAGATTCCGTTCTTTGCGCAGACGTTTGATGATCTGCCCCATATTTTCATTCATAAAAATCCTCCAAAATGTTATTCCGGTACCGTTGTAATCATTATAACAAATTCTTTGTGTCTTGTGAAGAGAATAAAAAGAAAGTTTTTCTCAACTGACGGTTGAAATTTCTGAGCTGGCAGGGTTGGTGGTCCCTGACGGCTTGCGGTAGCACAAGCGAACCTTGCGTTCGCGTCGTCCGTCTATTCGAGGGCTAGCAATTCTATTTAGATAATTGTTGTGCAAAAGTTCTTGAGGGGGTGAGGAGGAACTTCTTCCAAGAAGTTCCCCCTCAAAACGCATCCCTTTCATCTTTCACAAATTTATATATTTCATATATAAAACTTTCAAAAAGGGTTGACTTTTATTTTAAAATGCGGTAAAATAGTAATGTATAGTCTTTTTTTGAGAGGAGTTTTGGTATGATCCGCAGTATGACAGGATTCGGCCGCTGCCGCGAGACGGTAGAGGGTTTGGATATTACGGTTGAGATCAAATCGGTCAACAGCCGCTTTTTGGATTGTACCGCCAAGATCAGCCGCGCCTACGGATATCTCGAGGAGCGCATCAAGCCCTACCTGATGAGTCGCGGTGTTACGCGCGGCAAGGTGGACGTTTGGATCTCGGTGGAAGTAATGGATTCGGGCAGTGTAGAGATCACAACCGATGAGGGATACCTGCAAGGGTATCTCGATGCGCTTTACACTTTGCGCGACAAATACGGTTTGCGCGATGATATTTCCGTTATGACGGTTGCGCGCAATCACGACATCTTCCAAATCAAAAAGCCCGAAGAGGACATTGAGCACGATTGGGAAAGAGTGCTCACGGTTCTCTCAAAGGCGGTTGACACATTCTTGACCGTTCGCGAACGTGAGGGCGAGAGACTTGCCGAGGATCTGCGTTCCAAAATGGAAAACATCAAGGTGGCAACCACGCGCATCGAGGAGCTTTCCTTGGCAGATGTTTCCACCTATCGCGAGCGCCTTGCCGAACGCATCCGCGAGGCGTTGGGCGACAACCAAATCACCCCCGACGAAACACGGCTTCTGACCGAGTGTGCCATTCACGCCGACAAGATTGCGGTGGACGAGGAGCTGGTTCGTCTGTCCTCGCATTTTGAAGCGTTCGAAGCCATTTTGGCGGGCAAGGAGCCTGTGGGACGAAAGCTGGACTTTTTGTTGCAGGAAATGAACCGCGAGATCAACACCACCGGTTCAAAGTGCAACAATGCCGAGATTGCGCGGCTGGTTGTGGAGGTCAAGTGCACGCTTGAAAAGATCCGCGAGCAGATCCAGAATCTCGAATAACCGAAAGGACCCGAAAGCATTATGAAATTTATCAACGTTGGATTTGGCAATATGGTTGCCGCCGACCGTGTGGTTGCGCTGGCAAACCCCGATTCCGCACCGATCAAGCGATTGATTCAGGATTCCAAGGATGACGGCAGAGCCATTGACGTCACCTGCGGCAGACGAACCCGCGCGGTGATCATCACCGATTCGGAGCACGTGATTCTGTCCGCAATCCAAACCGAAACCATTGCAAACCGTTTGGATAGCGGTGTTCAGTCGGAGGATGAGGATCCCGAAGCAGACGACGAGAATGCATAAAGTCGTTTTTGAAACGAAAGGAAATGGAAAAATGAACAAAGGACTTTTGGTTGTGGTATCGGGACCCGCGGGAAGCGGAAAGGGTACCGTGAACGGAATGCTTTTGCAAACAAAGGAGTATGTTTATTCCGTATCCGCCACCACGCGCGCACCGCGCCCGGGTGAGGTGGACGGGGTGAACTACCACTTCATTACGCGTGAAGAGTTTGAGGCGCGCATCCGAGAAGGCAAGATGCTGGAATACACCGAGTACTGCGGAAACTATTACGGCACCCCTCTTGAAGAAGCGCTGGAGGTGCTGGAGAGCGGAAAGAATCTCTTGCTTGAGATCGAGGTTGAGGGAGCATTGAATGTCAAGCGCCTGTATCCCGAGGCAGTGCTGATCATGCTGTTGCCTCCGTCCTTTGCGATTCAGGAAGAAAGACTGCGCGGACGCGGAACCGAAAC
>JAZRGI010000290.1:0-5824 GCA_045644105.1 Eubacteriales bacterium
AGAAGCACCGTGATCAGGGTGTTCAGGATCCCCTGCAAGGCAAACAAGCGCGATCGGTCGGTGGCACGAACGTATTGCGAGGTCACCGATTGCAGGTTTGCGCTCAATACGTACAAAACGATCAACCATGCGTATCCGTCAAAATACCCGATCAACAACAACAGGGGCGAAAGCAAGGCAAAAGCCCCTGATCCGATCGCCAAAAGCGCGACCGAGGTAGAAAAGACCGCAACTCTGTCGCTTCCCTTTTCGGCAACAAAACGAAAAACACCGGTACTGATGCCGACGCAGGCAATGGGAATCAACAGGTTTGCCGTACTTGTGATCAACTCCGCCGTTCCATACTGCGCGGTGGAGAGCCACGCCGTGTAAAGCGGCATCAGCAAAAAGACCAATAGCTTTGAGCCAAAGGTGCCGATTCCGTAGATCACGGTATCCGAAAACAATTTTTGATATCGATTCATAGTTCTCTGCTTTATGATTGTTTTTTCCACTTTTTTAGAACGGTCGGAAGCGCATCCGGATGGACAAGACCTTGCGGCACCTTGCCCGAAAACAACCGATCGCGCACCTCTGTGGAAGAAAGAGCGGCGGTGTCACCGTGGGAACGAAAGAGCTTGGTGACGAACCGCGGATTATGCTCACGGTTCCAATCCGCCATTTTGATCTCGTATGCGTAGTCGGTATCGTTGCGCCAACCTTTGCAGACAGCATCGGCTTCCAGGCGATCGAAGAGATCGATCAGAAGTCCCTTTTCCGAGATCACGCGGACGTTTTTCAGTTCCGCAACCGTCAAGCGAGCGATCTCTACTCTTGTTTCCATATCAAACAGATATTTTTTGGCAGGGTTGATCATAACCGCAACCACGACCTCGTCGTAAAGCCTTGCCACGGTGCGCACCAATTCGAGATGCCCCACCGTCATCGGATCAAAGCTTCCGGGAACGATTGCAAGGCTCATTCCGCAACCTCACATTCGTCACGCAGGCGCAAAATCGTCACAAACGCCGCCCCGTATCGAGCGCTCCGCATCACCTCAAAGGAAGCGGCAAGCGCCGCGTCGCCGCCAAACACGTCCTTCTCGTCTGCCGTTTCGCAAACAACTGTGGCACCCTGCGCCAACAAACGACTTTCGGTCAGTATTCGCAATACCGCAGGGAGAACGCCGAGCGCGTAAGGCGGATCGAGAAAAACGAGATCAAAGCATTGTTGACGTCGCAGATTGCGCAACGCGACCTGATAATCCATGCAAAGGATCTCGCAGGACGGCAGAAGGCGTGTCTTTGCGGCATTTGTGCGGATCACCTCAATTGCTTCTTTTGAACGATCGCAAAGCACGGCAGAGTCGGCACCGCGACTGATTGCCTCAAGTCCCATCTGCCCCGATCCCGCAAAGAGATCCAAAACACGTTTTCCTTGTATATCAAATTGAAGTATTGAAAAGATCGCTTCTTTGGCGCGCTCCGACGTAGGGCGCGTATTCTCACCCGAAAGCGTTGCAAGCCGCACACCGCGTGCCTTTCCCGTAATAATTCTCATCATATTGAGTATTCCTTCTTTTTTAGTCTGTTTTGCGTGATTCGGCATCTTTTTGCCGATGAAGATACTTCCATACCGCCTCGGCGTCGCGCCGACTAATGCCCGAAACGGCGGCAATCGCATCAACGTCTGCCGTCTTCAGGATTCCCATACCGCCAAACGCGGCAAGTATTTTTTTTGCCTTTGCAGGGCCGATACCGTCAATGCGCGTCAGAATCGAGGTCTTCACGGTCTTGCGCTTGGCATTTTCCATGCGTCCCACCGTAAAGCGGTGTACCTCCTCCTGAATGCGGTAGATCAGGGTATAAACGTCCTGCTCACGCGCGATACTGATCTCTTCACGGTCGGTGCAAAGTGCTCGCGTTTTATGAAAATCGTCCTTGACCATACCGAACACCGCGATCTCCAAACCCTTCTCCGCCAACAAAGCGCGCACCACCGAAACGTGTCCGCGACCGCCGTCGAGCAGAATGAGATCGGGTAGCTCCGAAAAAGAGCCTTCACCGTCCGAAAGATGCTCCAACCGCCGCGCGAGCGCCTCACGCATAGAGGCGTAGTCGTCGGTTGTCCCCTGAACCGAGCGGATGCGGAAGGTGCGATAATCGCTTTTTGCAAACTTTCCGTCCTTGCATACGATCATGCCCGCCGTCAGATGCTCTTTTCCGAGGTTGGAAATATCGTACGCCTCAATGCGTACGGGGTAGCTTTCCAGGTGCAGAAGTTCGGCAAGCCGACCAAGCGTACCTTCCTCACGTTCGGTATTGGCACGGTACAGCCGCGCCTGCTCGCTTGCGTTTTTCTCTACCATCTCGCACAGATTTCTTAAAGTTCCCCGCTCGGGCGTGCGCACCGTGATCCTGCGATTGGCAAGGCTTGAAAGATAATCCGAGATCAGTGCCGTATCGTCGTCATCGATGGCAAAGGAAAGCAATATCTGCGGCGGAATGAACTCTCGTCTTTGATAATGCTCACACAAAAACGCGGTTACGTCCTCAACGGCAGGCAAACTATCTGCTCCGAAGAGAAACTCCGCCTTATCCTGCAGGATACCGCCGCGAATGTAAAACACCGAAATACAGGAGCACACCTCGTCACTGTAGAGTGCGAAGACGTCCTGATCGACGTCTGGAGCGGCAACCACCTTTTGCTTCTCGCCAATGGCGGAAAGCGCCGCAATCGTGTCACGGCATTTTGCCGCCGCCTCGTATCGCTCCTCCTCGGCGCAGGCATACATCTCTGCCTCAAGCGCACGCTTGACCTCTGTCACCTTACCGCCGAGCAGATCGGTGGCATAGCGGATCAGGGTGGCGTATTCCTCGGTGGAAACCCTACCCGTGCAGACACCGCAACAACGGTTCATCTGGTAATAGATGCAGGGACGTTCCTTGCCGATATCGCGCGGAAAAATGCGCGAGCAGGAAGGCAACCCCAGCGTTTTGCGCAAAAATTCAATCAGTGCATACGCGGTTGACGAACCCGAATAAGGTCCGAAATAGCGCGCCTTGTCGTTCTCGCGGCGGCGTGTAAAGCACAGTTGCGGATATTCCCCCGCCGTCAGTTTGATATAAGGATAGGATTTGGCGTCCTTGAGGCGGATGTTATACTTCGGCGTATATTGCTTGATGAGTGTATTCTCAAGCGAAAGCGCCTCGATCTCGTTATCGCAAACGTAATAATCGAAATCGTGAACCGAGCGCACCATCTTCTCGGTCTTGAGGTTCTTCTCTCCGTTCTGAAAATACTGGGAAACGCGATTTTTCAACTTGCGGGATTTTCCGACGTAGATCACCTTTCCGCTGCGGTCGCGCATAATGTAAACACCTGCGCACAACGGCAGTGCGTTTGCTTTTTCCAACAATATTCTGCGTTGCTCCTCGCTTTGCATCCATCTCGCCTCCCTTCATGTAAAAAGCGGCGTGTCACAACTATTTACGTCCGTTGTGGCACACCGCTTCATTTATCCGATTTTGATTCAGAGCTCCGAAAAACCGCCGTCGACCAACTCTACAAGTCCCGTGATCGCGGCATTCTCGTCCTGACCGTCGGCAATCAACGTAACGGTCATTCCCTTGGCAATTCCGAGAGACAGAACGCCGAGAAGACTCTTGGCGTTTACCTTGCGCTCGTCTTTTTCGATCCAGATCGAAGACTTATAGGAATTTGCCTTCTGGATAAAAAACGTAGCAGGTCTCGCGTGCAGACCGCTGGTATTCGTAATAACGATGTCGCGTGAAATCATAACGTATGCTCCCAATCTCAATAATAATACTTCTTTTCACCGCACACCCGCAATTTGCGAGCAGCGATATGCATATAACGATATGCATATAAATAGTATATCAAAACTTTCAAAAAAAATCAATAGACATTCTATACTTTTTTACTTTGCTATACGATAATTTTTCGTGCACTTTTCATACATTTTTCACAACAAATCGATATTTTCGGGCGTTTGTAGATGCGTAAGAGGTGTATACCCGTATAGTTTTCCGGTCATTTTTGTGCGATTCGTACAAAGAACAATGCTATCGGATATTGCGGTGGCGTAACGTCCGTCAAGATATAGCACGCCGCCGCGCTCTTGCGCCCGCACGTCGACCTCAACCACCAACGTGCATCGACGTTGCGCATCCCACGTCACCTCATACCATCTGCCGTTTGACACAACATCTTCCTCTGCCGCCTCAACGCGTACCGCCGTGATGATCGCGTTGTTCGCGTCGCTTGAAATTCTTGCATTTTCTCCGACACAGTAACAATCGGCAAGCGTTCCGTCAATATTCTCAAAACGCAAGACCATCCGACATTGCGAAAGGCTTTCCCCGTTCCCACCTATCTTGAAGTTCCGAATACGCAAGATGCAGGAAATCAAACAAAATACCGCCAAAAGGATCACCGTTACATCGATTGCATTGACTGTTTTTCTTTTTTTCATACTTCCTCCACCCGTTCCAGGCGCACGATCAGACCCTTTCGCGCAAGGTAGGAGCCGATACGCCAATCTCCCGCGGTGCCGCAAAGAATGGGCAGATCTCCCACACGGTAGCAATCGTCCTCACGATAGACGGCATCGGCGCGCACACTGACGTAAAGATCAACCCTCCCGTCCCGCTCGATCAACACACCTTCCCCATCGGCAACCGACGGCATAAGCGACGGTCGGAAGGATAGGCTTTCCACCCGACCGAGCAACAGACTTCCTCTCTCGTTTGTGACCTCGGCTCCGATCGGCATCAACGACTCCCAACCGCCGTTCACCATTGCCACGTCATCCGACACGTCCGAAAGCAACAACGTAAAAACAACGGGGATCGACTCGCCCTTTGACGTGCGCATCCGAAGTACCAACCACACGCCTCCCAACAACAGAAGCATAACGAATGCCATGATCAACCAATCGATCAAATGCAGTTTTTTTTCATCGTTTTGCCGTGTTTTTTCAGATAAACCCATCGTCCGCCTCCTTTCGCGCAAGCGATTTTTCGATCACCGCAATCATCATTGCTGCCCCAAAAAAGAAGAGCAACATCATTGCGGGACAGTACCAGATATAATCGAACAACCCCAATATCAGACAACCGAGCAAACCGCACCCACCTGTCAACGTTGCCGTGCGCGACTCTCCGCGAAGGTTCGGAAGCGCGTGACAAAAGGCAAAAAACAGGAGCAGAAGAAGCAGGCAAAACACGGCTCCGCCCGCAATACCAAGCTCTGCCGTCACCTGCAAAAAGAGTTGATGCGTATGGGGAACGTTCTCGGTTCCGCTGACGGCGAGATCGGGGTAAAGCAAGGCAAATGCCCGCTCACCCGCGCCGATGCCCCACGGATATCTTCTAATCAGGCGCAGAGTCCCCCGCCACGTATAAAGTCGGTAACAAACAGACGTGTCCGAAAGTCTGCCGATACTGATAAAACGGTTGATGACGTTACTTGGAAAGAACGGCAACAGTGCGACGGTCGGTAGAGCGAACAAAAACGTTGCCGTTGCCGTCGTTCGGTTGCAACATAACAAAAAAAGGATCACGGAGATCGGTGCGGCAAGCCACGCCCCCCTTGTCCAGGTAAAAAGGATGCACAAAAGAAGAGCAAAAAGCGACAAAAAGCCAAGCGCACGGTCATGGGAACGCCGTGTGCGCGTGACACAGAACGAAAGGCACACGGGAAGCACCGACAACAGATAGACCGACAGAATATTGGGGTTTGCAAAGGTGGAAACAACGCGTCCTCCGATGTCGGAAAAACGATTGACGTCCACCCATTTCAACTCAAGATCAAGTCGGAGGCC
>JAZRGI010000291.1:0-1943 GCA_045644105.1 Eubacteriales bacterium
CAGGATGCCATTGCAAAGGGCATGAAGTGCAGAGAGGTGCGCGGCGGCGTATGGAACGTTCCGTATCTTCCCATTGATCCTTCGGACGTCGGTCGCGTTTATGAGGCAGACGTTATCCGCATCAATTCTCAATCCGGAAAGGGCGGAATCGGCTATATTCTTGAAACGCAATATCATTTGGTATTGCCGCCGAAAATGCGTGAAGTTTTTGGTTACCATGTCAAGGGCATTTCGGATCACGAACACCGTGAATTGAAGCCGCAGGAAGTTTACGATATCTTTATGCGGGATTTCGTCAATCGCAATGATCGTTTGAACGTTACCAGAACGTCATACACCGAAAGTGAAAACGGTGTAGAGGCACGCATCAATGTTTCTTACGATGACACGGAGCTTTTGAAAAGTGCCGTCGGTAACGGAAGTCTTGATGCGGTCAGTAACGCCATCAAAGCGTTAATCGGCAAGGAGTACGTCTTGGAAACCTACGCGCAACACGCTCTGGAAGGAACGACCAGTGCAAGAGCGGTGTCCTACGTCAGTGTGGTTTACGACGGACGTGTATATTGGGGGGCGGGTATTGACAGTGACATCGTTACCGCCTCTGTCAAGGCGTTGGTTGGTGCCGTTAACCTCTTACTTGCATAACCCTGCAAGAAAAAAACTCATAGGAGAAGTAAATTGCTATGAAGCTTACAGGAGCAGAAATTTTAGTCAAGGTCCTGATTGAGCAGGGGGTGACCGACGTGTTCGGCTATCCCGGCGGACAGGCGATTAATATATATGATGCGCTTTACAAAGAGCGCGAACATATCAACCATTTTTTGACGGCACACGAGCAGGGTGCATCGCATGCTGCCGACGGTTACTCGCGCGCAACCGGTAAGGTGGGCGTTTGCATTGCAACGTCGGGTCCCGGTGCTACCAATCTGGTAACCGGAATCGCAACCGCAATGTTGGACTCAATCCCCATGGTTGCCATTACGGGTAACGTGCCGTCCACACTGATCGGTAAGGATAGCTTTCAGGAAATCGATATTACGGGTATTACGCTTCCGATCACCAAGCACAATTATTTCGTGCACCGCATCGAGGATCTTGCAGACAGTGTTCGCGAGGCGTTTCAAATCGCAAAATCGGGAAGACCCGGTCCTGTTCTGATCGATATTCCCAAGGACGTACAGATTGCGACCTACGATTATGAGCCGCAACCTATCGTTGAAAAAATCCCATTGCCGCTTGCGAAGCAGGAGCAGATCAACGAGGCGATCAAGTTGCTCAACGCGGCAGAACGCCCCTATATCTACATTGGCGGCGGAGCCGCAGGACTTGGAATGGGCAAGGCGATTGAAGCACTTGCCAAGAAGATCGACGGATATATCGGTTGTACCTTTATGGGACTTTCGGCGGTCAATCAGGATTGTGACCGTTTCCTCGGTATGCAGGGTATGCATGGTCATTACGCCTCTTCTATGGCACAAAAGGAATCTGACCTGATTTTTGCCATTGGCGTTCGTTTTTCCGACCGTGCCACCGGAAATACCGCAAAGTTTGCGAAAAACAGTAAAATTATTCAGTTGGATCCCGACTTTTCGGAGATCAATAAGAACGTAAACGTCGATCTCGGTATCATCGGTGACGTTCTGGATTCCTTTACGCGCATTGCCGCGGGAATCGAGCAAAAGCAACATCCCGAATGGGTAAGTACGGTTGAGGGCTTGCGCGCGGATGAAATGCGCTTTACCGCCGAGGCAGAGGCGGAGAGCAACGCCCCTATGACGCCCAAACAGATCTTTGATATTATCAACGCCAACAAGCCTGCCGGAACTGTCATCGCTACCGACGTCGGGCAACACCAGATGTGGACGGCGCAATTCGTTCACTTCGACCGCGCGCGCCGCTTCGTTTCGAGCGGAGGACTCGGCACGATGGGATTTGGTCTTGGT
>JAZRGI010000292.1:0-4771 GCA_045644105.1 Eubacteriales bacterium
CACTTTCGGGTTGCGAGCGCTACATCACGCAGGAACTCAAGGATCTGGAGGGCACCATCCTCGGAGCGGCGGATAAGATCTGCGCGTTGGAGTATGAGATCTTCTCCGAGGTGCGCAACTATGTTTCCGAGCAGAGCGCACGCATTCAAAGAACGGCGGCACTGCTTGCCGAGCTCGACGTTTATCTCTCGCTTGCCACGGTTGCAAGCAAGCACCAATACGTCAGGCCCGAGATTGATAGCGGCGACGTGATCGAGATCAAAGACGGCAGACACCCCGTAGTCGAGCAGTTCGGCAAGGACACCTACTTCGTGCCCAACGACGTGTATCTCGATACCGCCGCAAACCGACTGATGTTGATCACGGGACCGAACATGGCGGGTAAATCTACCTATATGCGACAGGTTGCGCTCATCACCGTTATGGCGCAGATCGGTTCGTTCGTTCCCGCCTCGGAAGCGAGAATCGGCGTGGTGGATAAGGTCTTCACGCGCGTCGGCGCATCGGATGACCTTGCATCGGGACAGTCCACGTTTATGTTGGAGATGAACGAGGTTTCCTACATTCTGAAAAACGCGACTCGTAAGAGTCTGATCATTTACGACGAGGTTGGACGCGGAACCTCTACCTTTGACGGTATGACCATCGCGCGCGCCATCATCGAATATACCAATAGCCGCAAGATCGGCGCAAAGACCTTGTTTGCAACACACTACCACGAGCTGACTTCTATGGAAGAGGAGTTCGAGGGGGTTGTCAACTACAACATTGCTGCCAAGAAGCGAGGAGATAGCATCACCTTCTTGCGCAAGATCGTGAAAGGTTCTACAGACGATAGCTACGGTATCGAGGTTGCAAAGCTTGCGGGACTTCCCAACGAGGTCATCAAGCGGGCAAGAGAGATCTTGGCTTCGGTAGAAGCCACCTCAAAGGCGATCTCGGAGAGCGTCGAGGGCGGTATGGGACCAAAGAAAAAGAACGATACGCGTGATGATTCGTTGATCTCTTTCGACGATTGTATCAACGAGCAGATCATTGCCGAACTGAAGGGTGTCGACCTGAACACACTGTCACCGTTTGAGTGTATGTCGTTCCTCTTTGATTTGAAAAAGAGATTGGGATAAGCAAGAGTAATTTTATGTAATTTCCGAAAAGTAATCGGTATCGTTGTCACCGTTTTTGAAGGGAGTGCTTATTTTATGAAGCGAATTTTTATATCCTTTTTTTGCACGTTGTGTTTCTTGTTGCTCTTTGTTTCCTGCGACCAATATGGAATGTTTTTGCCGGATGATTCAACCGAGAGTACACTTCAAACCGAGCTTCCGAAAGAAAGAGATGGCTTTTTCGAATATACGCTTTTACCAAACGGAACCTATAGCGTGACGGTGGTTGCTGACCGTAATCTTCCGTCCGAGCTTACAATTCCGGAGTCTTTTAAGGGAATTGCGGTCACAGAGTTGGGCGCAGGTGCCTTATTGGAAGGTTGGGAAGTGGAGAAAATTGTACTTCCCGATAGCATTGTAGCAATTGGTGACGATGCATTTTTTGGATGTGAAAAGTTGGAACCCTTTGCGTTTCCGCCAAACCTGCAAAAAATTGGTAAAAGTGCATTTGCTCATTGCCAACTTTCTGCCGAGTTATTGCTTCCCGATACCTTAACAAGCATAGGAGACCGTGCTTTTTCGGATTGCGTGGGCGTGACAAAGGTTACCGTTTCCTCAAAAACGGCGCAGGTCATGGGGATCGGTGTTTTTTCGGGCTGTGATGAACTTTCAACAATTGTATTTGAAGACGGAACCACGGTTGTGCCGGAGGGCATTTGTTCGTCTTGCACCGCCTTGACAGAGGTTAGATTACCGGAAACGATTGAAGTGATCGGCAATTCGGCATTTACAAATTGCGCACAATTACAGGAGGTCGACCTGCCGGATAACGTGCAGATATTGGAAGACTATTGCTTTTCGCACTGTACCTTGTTAAGCAATGTGGAGCTTCCTGCCGCAATGACGAGGCTTGGAAGAGGCGCGTTTCGCGCTTGCACGGAATTGAAAGAGGTAATATTGCCGGAGTGTTGTACAGAGATTGGCGACTGGGCATTTGAGAACTGCACAGGGCTTGAAAAGGTTGTGATCCCCGCGGGAATTTCCTCAATCGGGATTATGGCGTTTCAGAATTGCCGTGCGATCCGGAGCATAACGGCACCCGGAAAAGGGTTCATTTCGGGAGCCTTTCTAGACTGTCGGTCGGCATCCTTGACCATATCCGAGGGTGTTGAAGTGATTGAATCGAACGCGTTTTCTTACGGAGGTTGGATCACCGACGTTACCTTCCCCCAATCTTTGCAAACCATCGAAACGGTGGCTTTTGTCGGTTGTACGCAATTGAAAGAGGTTTTTATTCCGGCAAACGTCACCGTGCAGACGCGCGCATTTTGCGATTGTACGGGATTGGAAAAGATCACGACGCCCGCCAACTGCCGCAATGCCTTTGATGGGTGCGAAAGTGCGGAAGTGATCATTGCCGAAGGAACGACCGAAATCGTTGCCGATGCATTTCGTGATTGTACTTGGTTGACGTCGGTTTCGATTCCAAGTACCGTGACGTCAATTGGCGATTCCGCCTTTTGGGGGTGTACGGCGCTTGAACAAATAACCGTTCCCGGATTTGGCGGAAATGCCTTTTCCGATTGTCATAACGTTGCGGTTTGGATATCGGAAGGAACCGTCGAAATTGCATCCTACGCGTTTAGCCGCGTCGATTGGATTACCGAACTGCATATTCCCGCAAGCGTAACGCAGATCGGCGGAAATGCTTTTTGGAACTGCAAAAATTTGCGGGAAGTGACCTTTTCAAGCAGTGAAAGTCTGACGATATATGGCTATGCATTTCAAAATTGCACGGCGCTTGAGGAAATCACTTTTTCGGCAACTGAACTTACGGTTTACGGGATGGTGTTTCAAGGGTGTTCGTCTCTTTCCGCAGTGACGTTGTCAAAAGACGTATTGCGGTATAATGCGGATGCGTTTTACGATGCTTTTACCGTGGGCACGCGTGTAAATAAGATTACCGTTGATCCGGAAAATACGGCGTTTCGTATGATAGGCAATATGTTAATCAATGTCAGAGATCGAAAATTGTTGTTGGGAGATTACACACAAGCTATTCCGGATGACGGAAGTGTAACCGTAATTGGAACGAATGCTTTTATCAACTGCTTGGATTTGACACGATTGCACATACCCGAATCAGTGACGGTCATAGAGAAAGATGCCTTTTTCGGTTGCTTTAATCTTTCCCAAATTACCGTTGATGCAGAAAATCAAGTTTTCACGGCTTCCGGAAATTGTTTGATTGAGCGAGCAACCAAAAAAATGATATTGGGTTGTTCAAACAGTGTTATTCCGAACGACGGAAGTGTAACGGAACTTGCGACCCGCCTGTTTATGGGGCATCAGGGGCTGCGATCGATCCATATCCCGGCATCGGTTGTAACGATTGGAGCGTTTGCCTTTTGCCAGTGTGAAAATCTGGAAGAGATTTTCTTTGAGGAGGGGCTTCAAGAGATTGGGCGCGCGGCATTTGAGAGCTGTACCTCACTGAAAAAAATCTCTTTGCCTAACTCCTTGCATACTTTGGAGCCTTACGCATTTCAACTTTGTTCCTCTTTGCGTGAGGTTACGCTATCCGATGCACTAACCCAAATTGAGGAAGGTGTTTTTGAAGAAACCGGGATCACGCAAATCATATTACCTAAAGGGATTACCGAGATCGGTGCATATAGCTTTATGGGATGTGATAACCTGGTAAGCATTTCGTTTGGTGATGCATTAACGTCAATCGGGCTTTGTGCGTTTAGCGGTTGCACTTCGATGACGGAGATCGTTATTCCGGGAAGCATAACAAGCATTGCAGAATGCGCGTTTTCAATGAGTGGCCTTGTATCGATTGAATTTATAGAAGGTATTACCGAAATTCCCGCGTTTCTGCTTGAAGGATGTGAAAAATTGACAACTGTGATCATTCCTGTTAGTGTTACCAAAATTCACGAGTCTGCTTTTGACTCTTGTATGTTTGATAAGATAACCGTTTATTATAGAGGAAGCAGCGAGCAATGGAAAAAAATTAAAATTGTGAATAGGGAAGACGAGGGTGACGAAGATATGGATATTTTTAGAATCATTCGAAAGCGATATAATTATAGACACTAAGATGTGCGTTTTGACATTGGTCAAAAAACAAAAAAAGGAGAGTACCGAATGGCAAAGATCGACGTTCTGCCCTTTGCGGTAGCCAACTTAATAGCGGCGGGGGTGGTTGTGGACCGCCCCGCATCGGTCATCAAGGAGTTGATGGAGAATGCCATTGATGCAGGAGCTGACCGCATTACCGTGGAGATCCAGAACGGCGGTGTGACCTTTATGCGCGTTAGCGACAACGGCTGTGGAATTGATCCGGAGGATCTGCCCACCGCGATCCGACGTCACGCAACCAGTAAGATCAGAACCGCAGAGGATCTGGACGGCATTCTGACGTTGGGTTTTCGCGGTGAGGCACTTGCCGCCATCGCATCGGTGTCGGATATGCGCATCATCTCCAAGACTGCCGATGCCGCTTTTGGTTCTGTATTGGAGGTACACGCCGGAGAGATCGTCGGTATCTACGAGCAGGGATGTTCCACGGGCACCTCCGTGATCGTCGAGAATTTGTTTTCCAACGTTCCCGCACGCCGTAAGTTCCTCAAAAAGGACGTTACCGAGTCGATGGCGGTCAC
>JAZRGI010000293.1:0-8952 GCA_045644105.1 Eubacteriales bacterium
CCGCTGATGACCGTAGCGGAATCCAACGTCAGAGAACCCTCAAGATTATTCTGACCGTCATCTTTGGTAATACTGTCATACGGGGATGACGTATTGGGCGGTTCTACCGCAATGGCACCGCCGTATCCGTAGCATAAGTTATTTTCAAACGTACAGCCTTGGATTGTCATATCACCCGTGTTATACACGGCACCGCCCAAAGCGGTGGAAATATTGTTGGTAAAGGTACATCCGATCAACTCGGCGTGTCCCTTTGCGGATTTCCAATAGATCGCGCCGCCGCCACTGTTTGTTTTGGAGCCGCCTTGATAGGATCCTGTTGTCTTGGTTGGCTTTTTGGGATTGGACTCGGTGTTTCGGTATCCGGCTACGTTATCATAAAAGTCACATTTGCGGACGTACAGATTGGAACGGTCTGCCGCATACGATCTGATTGCACCGCCTCCGAGCGAGGGGCTTCCGTTCATTCTTACCCAACAGTTGTAAAAATCCGACTCATAAAGATGCAATTCAGACAGGTTTGTATAGTTGTCTTTCTCATCCTTATATGCCTTGCAAAAGATACCGGGTGATTCCATTGCTTCTACGTCGTGCAACGAGGAACGGCTCATATAGACGTAGCGTGTGGTATCATCTCCGCTTGGCAATACGATCGTAGCCGTATAGTTCTTGGAATATTTGAAGCGTTGTAAGTTTGTATATCTCAAATACAAGCTTCCGCCCGTCACCTGTATCGCATCGGAGTTACGAGACAGCCATGTTTCATTTTCGGCATCATACTCGGCTTGAAGGTTGATGGGCGCATTCTTGCGTCCCAAAAGCGCCACCGTTCCGCCCGTGGTGGGATCATCGGTTTTATACCTGGCTATCAATTGCTTTCCGCTTGGTAACGTAATATTGGTGGCACCCGATGCAATGATAATGAGTCTACCCGTTCCCGATATGGTAGCATTACGGGATATGGTAATATTTTCCGATTCCACGCGCCAAATTCTTGTTGACAAAGAAAGCGACGAGGAAGTGCTGGAATTGGAAAGCGAGTATTCGGTATTCATCTGCAAAAGCAGACCGTACAGAGCATCATAAACCAAATCAAAATTGTCGCTTACAGTAGCCCCATCAATCGTGCAGGAAAGTTGACTGTAATCGGAATTGTCGAGTGCCTCCCAACGCACCATGTGCAAAAGCGCGTCTACAAGCGCATTGACGTATGCTTGATAAGCAGAACTTCTGTCCGTGTTTTCCTTGTTGGTAGTTGCAACACCACTGTAAGTCATGTCGCCAACAGTTGCCGAAAAGGCAGGCAACGTTGCAGGCTCAACCACCGCATTCGGCGTAATCAACTCTATTTGTTCATTCGGATCGAATTGGTTTGCCGCATCAACCCTTGTCAACGTTAAAAAAGCAAGATTGGGAATCAAGCAGGCAACGAGCAACAAACCGATAACCAGTTTGCGTACGCACGTCTTATGTTTCATGGAGTACACCCTCCTTTCGTTCAATCGTTTTTACTTTTTGGAAAGCTCTATTATTAACCAAGCGTACTTTCCACCTTTGCTTGGTAGGGTTCAGGATTGGTTCCGTCGTCAAGCGTCACACCAAACGGTGTTGTTTTATCCCACGTACCAATGAAAAAGCGATAAGAGATCGACGAATGCTCGACCAGATCAAAGGTAAACGACGTGGTTGCGGTTGTAAATCCGCTCATTTTAGGATCGGTATTATCGGGAATCAGTCCCTGCGGAAGGGTTACCGTAACCGTGCCCGCCAGGTCCTTCGTCCAAACCGTCAGAACAACGTATGCTTGTTTTGTGGAATCGAGTTGCGTGTGCATATGCAAGGTCTTTGGCTCGGACTCCACCGTAAAAGTTGCCGACAACGTTTTTTGAAATCCCGCCTTGCCCACCGCCTCAACGGTATAGCTCTTGCCGTTTTCAAGGCCGGACAACGTTACCGTAACCGTGCGTTTGCCGCCCTTGTTAAAGGTTCCTCCCGTTACCGACAGAGTGCCGTCACTGCTCGTAACGGTGTAGGTAACGTCACTGTCCGAAAAGCGCAGGTCGTCGGCACTGTTGGTCATGGTAAACGTAATCTCGCCGGTGCCAGCATTGAGGGTATATTTCGCTCCGTTTTCGGTCAAAAGATCGCTTTCAAAATAAAAGTTTGGCGCAACGACCGTACCGTAGCTTGACTTTTGGTAGGTATATTTTGCGTAAATACCACTGACGGCAAGCGTCGTCAGAAGCACTGCAACGGCAAGAGCGATCAACAACATTCTTTTTCCGCGCGCGGCAAAGAAATTTTTTATTCCTTTCACAGTCGTTCACCGTCCTTTCCATTTTTTTAGAAAATCAGTTGGTCTGTTGGATCGAAACCGTAAGTCGGATCAGATCCACGCGACCTGCAAATTGGGGATCAAGGGGGTTTTGTGTCCACTGTATGGCAGACGTGTCGCCCCATTCGATCTGAAGATTTTGGTTGATCGTTTCGTTGGGCGCAAGTGTTCCAGTAAGCGTGGTTGCCGCTTCGGAAGCCGATCCGAACAGGATTCTGATAGGAAGATTGTTGGTCAGATTCTGCGCCTGCAAGGTATAGTTGACCGCCGTTTCACCCGTGTTGGTGATCTGTATGACCTGCACCTGTTGTCGTTCTCCGTCGGTCACGGTAGGCGCGGCAAGCACGTCTACCAACGCCGAGGACGACGAAAGATCCTCACTGATACTAAACTTTGCAATGACCGCCGAGTCGCCGACTGACGACGTGGAAACAAAGCGCGCGTAAAGTCCGCTTGTGAAGTGCGTCGTGATCATCACCACGCAAAGAAGTGCCACGCCCAAGTAAAAGACGAAGGGCGTTTTATTTGATTGTTTCATAAAACCCCTCCTTTTTTCATTGGTAGGTCAATCCTTGTTTTGTTGCTCGGCTTTCAGGCGCTCGATCTCGGCGCGGATCTCGGACAGACGCGTGTCCTTCTTCGGCTTTTCGGCTCCAAAAGAATGGTTCAACATCCAGATCGCCAACGCGAGCAACAGGATGGTTCCGATGGGTGTTTTGACAATACTGACAAGATATCCGATCACTGGGATGACAAAAACCACCTTACCGCGAATCCGACTCTTGGAAAAGGGCGCATCCTCTACGTTATTTGCATCCCCTTTGGTCGTTACCGTTTCCTCGTCCATCGCAATGATGCGGTGCACCACGGCACTTCTGCCGTCCGCGTAAACCACAACGTCGTCGACCGAATAGCTTTCCTGCCCGGTTACGATCAGAAGATCGCCCACCGAAAGGCTTGGCTCCATGCTTCCCGACAGCACCACCGATACGCCGATACCGAGCGGCATGGGAAAGGGATCGCCTGCCAGGCGCGAAGCATTCCACGTATATACGTTAATACCGATGATCGCCGCTACCAGACAAAGCAATACCAACCGCAGATACGGAAGCCATTTTTGTTGTTTCGTTTTCATTTGACCGTATTCATCTCCTCTGTGATCAATCGGTCTTTCTATCGACAGAGCGATATTTGAATATGATCACAAGCGTGGTAACCAACAGTGCAACACAAACGACCGAAAGGATGGGAAACGCACCGTCGAAGAACGCCGTAAAGGGGGCGCGATCGTCAACGGGAAGCATCGCCAGGGTTTCGATCTTGATTGAGAACGACAGATCCTCGCCATCCTCAAGAGCAGGCAGATCGATCCCTTCAAGCTCTCCGTTTCCAAGCATGGTGTCCAATTTATCGTTTCCGCTTTCGTAGGGCCACATCCACTCAATGGTGTAGCAACGCGATGCCCTACCCTTGAGGGTGCCGGCATCCGAAATGCTCTTCAACTCGGAAATGGGTGTCCACTCGGTTTCCGAACCGATCAGATAGGTGCCGTCATTTCCCTTCATGCGGACACGGATCGGAATCAGATGCTCGCTGTTCTCAACCGAAAAGAAGCCGTCCAAAACCACCGAATAGATGGTGGGAACCTTCTCGGTATTCTTGATACGGAAAACGTACTCGCCGCCGGTTCCGGGGGCAACCACGTCGGAGCCGTCCGCCGACACAACGGTCATCGTCTGACCGTCCGCGCCAACGTAGGCCGCCTGAAAGAGCGTATCGGTGGACTCGGTGGAAAACGCCATATTGCCGCTTCCGTCATCCATCACAAATCCCGGCTCGGAAAGCAGGTCGATCTCGATGTTGTGTTCCTTTATATATAGATACTGATCAAGATGACCGATGAGCAAAAAGGTGGTAATCAAAACGCATACGATCAAAAAAATGACCGAGAAGATAAACCACTTGCGCACAGACAAAAGCATCTTGGACTTTTGTTGCGAGTTGTTTTTTGCCCGTTTAAAAAGACTTGCGGCACTGCCCGCCAGAATCGCGCCGGCAGTTGCACCCGCCCAAACCTTTTTCTCGGTTGGTTGTGAATTGGTATTTTTCATGGTAGCTCCTTTCAAGAGGAATCAAGCAAGTAAAATGCAAGTTGAAAAACGCAAAAACATCCAAACGGCGCTTATGCGCTTTGCGCCTTGTATTTTACCAAACAGGCAAAACAAAGGTAGAGTCATTCTCCCCTCACTATCCCCCACCCCCATCGCCACGTTGTGGCGGTGGGGGATATGCGTGGGTAAGAGTCTATTTATTCAACAGACTCAACAACGGCGACTTCGTCACCGTTCAATCAGCATTTGGTTCGTTCCGAATTATGCACCAACCTGCTCTACTTCGATATTGATCGAGAAAGAGGTTTCGAGGTGGTAATCGGTGTTAAGGGCGGGAGCCGTGATGGTGTTGCCAACCTTAACAACCGCGCCTGCAAGCTCGGATGCATCTGCTGCCATCAGGTTTGCAAGAATGGTATCTGCCTCATCGTTTACACCGTCGAATGCCCATGCCCAAGTAATGGTTTCGTTATCAGCAGCCAACTCGGAGTAATCGAAGTTGGGATCGTAGGTAACGTCAAAGGTATAGGTCGTTACGCAATCGGTGGTCGTACCCGAAACTGCAGTGTTGTTATTGAGCAACTTTGCATATTCAGCGGCGATTGCGTTCAGAGTATCTGCAGTGTAGTTGCCTGCATTAAACTGATCGATGGTTGCGCTGTATACAACGGGATAGTAGAAATCGTCTGCAACGGTTGCAACGTTCTCCATGGTGTAGTACGTAGCCTGTGCGTTGTAGGAGGCGGAAAGGGTGTAAACGCCGTCTGCCTCGGTGTAGTAGTCGGTTGCATTCCAGGAAGTTTCGGATACGTTGGTTGCGGGAACCATAACTGCATAGGTGCCTTCCTTCAGGAAGATGTTTTCAGCCGTAATGGTTACGGTCAGCTTCGTGCGAACCTCGGGAGTACCGGTGAGCGAGAAGTACAAGCCCTTGTCGCTCTGTGCACCGGGAGCTACAACCTTCTCGGCGTCGCTCGTCTGTACAAGCAGGTTTGCGGCAGTGTCGGTGATGGTGGGCTTGAAGTTCGTACCGTAGTACTTACCGTAAAGCGTACCGTCCGCCTGGATGACAACGCCAAACTTTGCAACTCTTGCTTCGTCGGCTGCGTCGTTTTGAGTTACGTACTTTGCAAAGGTTCCGGAAATGGTGCAGGTGCTAAGCAGTACCGCTACCAACAGGACCGATGCAACTCTCATCATTTTGTTTTTCATCATAATCGAAAAACTCCTTTCTCAATTTAACCTTGCGGTCATTGTGTTTTTGCCTTTCGGCATCGAATCCGTCCCCAAACGTGGCTTTTTCGGGAAGAATTTCAAATTTATGTGTCTGAAGGATTTTCACCCTTCGAGTCACCCTCGTCATTTGCCGGAGCATCGGATACCGCCGCGCTCTCGGCTTGCTTTGCGTTTGCCGCCTTCAGAGCCTCAAGCTCTGCCATCAGTGCGGCAACGTCATCGTTCTGGGCTTTCTCAATCTTCTTGCGGCGGAGCAGATCGTATCCAACCAACAAGCCGATGGGAGCAAACACGCAAATCACGAAGCCCGCCGTGGTTTGCATAAACAACGCAATCCGTCCAACTCCCCCCAAGCGAACGTTGGCATATCTTCCGACAAGGTTCTCTGCCGGAACAAGTTCCCTATCCTCGGTATTGTTGTTGATACCCTTTGTACGGAAGGAACGGCTCGCCTCGGTTTCCACAATCTCGATGACTTTGTGGGTTACCACCGCGGTTCCGTTTCCGGAGGGATCAAAAAAAGAGATCACATCACCAACCACGATCTCTTCGGCATTGACGGTCTTACAAAAGATCAGGTCTCCGCTTTTGATATCGGGGTACATGGAGTCGGTCAATACGATCAACGGCAATACGCCGCCGAAATCGGGAACCTCGTCCTTATGGATAAAACTCTTGATGATCAACGTGCAATTGACAATCAGGATAGGAATCAGGATCACACAAAGGACGATCCCGACGATGGTCATAATTTTTTGTTGACGGGGGTTGGATGCTTCTTTCATTATCAACTTCCTCGTTTCATTTTTTATTTCTCGCGGATAGATTCATAAATTGCAATGGTTGCAAATATTTGGCTTTCATTATTTATATACTAATAAATATAGCACTTTTTGCATAAAAAGTCAAGCAAAAGTTAGTCCAAAACCCTTGTATTGCCAAAACTTTGTCGTTGTAGCTAAAAAATGTCGCACATTTTTGACCGATTATGGTGCAATATAACCACGACATCAAAAATCATTTGTAATAATTTCCAATAATAATCAATAAATCAAAAGAAAGAAATTTGGTAAAAAGCACTATCTTATTGACCTGTAAACATCTAAAACAATGTTTTCACTAAAAAACAAAGGGCGACATTCGGTTGGCGCTCGGAATTGGTTCTGTATATTTTACCAATCCCTCCAGAACAAAAGTTTATGTCGTGAACTTTATGCATAGAAAAACTCTTGACAAGCCCTTGTTTTTTTGGTATAATATATAGGCAAATACCACAAAATATTTTTAAAAAAAGAGGAGAAAAAACATGAAAAGACTGATTTCCCTGTTGATGATTCTCGTTGTTGTTCTCGCCGCTTTCGCAAGCTGCGGAAACAAGGAGAACGACTACTCCCTCTCAATCGGAGTTGAGTTGACCGAAACTCTTTCCAACAACAAGATTACCCAAACCGTTGCCACCATCGTTACCGACGCGGACGGTAAGATCGTTCTCTGCAGACTCGACTGCGTAGACTACACCGCCGCATATGACGTTGACGGCAATTTGAAGACCACCGCTCCCACCTCCAAGGTTGCTCAGGGTGAAAACTACAAGATGGGCGCCGGCACTTGGGCAGAGCAAGGCAAGGCTCTGGAAGACTACGTGGTTGGCAAGACGCAGGCAGAGGTTGCGGCTATCGCGCTCAATGGCGGTAAGGTAACCGACGCCGATCTGAAGACTTCCTGCTCGATCGACGTTACCGATATGCTCAAGGCGATCGACAATGCATTCAAAAGCCAGTATAAAACCACCTTTCAGGCTTCCGCAAAGGCAGCTCTTACCGCAGGCTTGAACGTATCCTCTGCCGTTAAGGATTCCTCCTCCGATGACGCAAAGAACGCAAAGCTTGCCACCGACTACGCATCGGTTGTATTGGCAGACGGCGTTGTTGTTGCGGCAATTCTTGACACCGCAGAAGCCGAATTGAAGGGTATCGTTGAAGAAACCGGCACAACCTCCCTCTCCTACAAGGGCACCAAGCGCGCACAGGGCGCAGACTACGGCGTGATGGGCGCCGGTACTTGGTACCAACAGGCAGACGCCTATGCAAAGGCTGCCATCGGTAAGACCGCAGGCGACATCGCAACCATTGCTTCCGAGGGTGTTGCAGGCTGCACCATCAATGCCGTCGGCTACAAGGCAGGCATAGAGGCAGCGGTAGCAATCGCAAGATAATCCAAACACCAACCTACCCCGCAGGGCGATGTCACACGATACCGCCCTGCTTTGATTTTGCAGACAACGCCCCTCCCCTTCCAAAAAAACAAAAGCTCAAAAGGAATGTTTTTCATGAAGATCAAAAGAACGTTTGCTCTTTTTTTATGCACGGCAGTGCTTTTTTGCGGCTTCACCGCCTGCCAACCGAAGAACAACGCCCAAAAAGAGGCAAACCCTCAAGCAAAATCCTACTACGAATACTTTGACACCGTCACGGTGATCTTCTCCTATGCCAACGATGCCCCCGCAGTCTTCTCCGAGAACTGTCTTGCGGTGTCGACTCTTCTGGAAGAATACCACCGTTTGTTTGATATTTACTACGAATACGCGGGACTGAACAATCTCAAAACCGTCAATCTAAATGCCGGCATTGCCCCTGTAAAAGTTGACCGCAAGTTGATTGATTTTCTGCTTTACGCAAAAGAGATCCACACCTTGACGGGCGGTGCGACCAACGTCGCGCTCGGTTCGGTGCTTACCCTTTGGCACGATGCGCGCGAGGACGGAGTTGACAACCCCGATGCGGCACGACTGCCAGACAGCGATTTGTTGACCGAAGCGGCGGCGCACACCGACATCAATCGGGTGATCATCAATATCGAAGAAAGCACCGTTTTTTTGGAAGATCCCGCCATGCGACTTGACGTGGGAGCCATTGCAAAAGGCTATGCTACCGAACGTGCGGCACAGCTTCTGATCTCGCGCGGCGCGACCTCCTACGTACTGAACGTGGGTGGAAATCTTCGCACCATCGGTCAAAAACCATCGGGGAGCGGTTGGTCGACCGGTATTACCAACCCCGACAAAAATGCCGAGAATCCCTTTGTTTGCAAGGTCGTTCTCAACAACGGCTCTCTTGTAACCTCGGGCGACTACGAGCGTTATTATCTCGTTGACGGTGTGCGTTATCACCACATCATCGATCCCGACACCAATATGCCCGCCGCGTATTTCTCGTCGGTTTCGGTCTTTACCGAGGACGGCGGACTTGCCGACGCGCTCTCCACCGCTCT
>JAZRGI010000294.1:0-5112 GCA_045644105.1 Eubacteriales bacterium
TAAGGTAAAAGCAAATCTCGAAAAAATTATTGAAAACCGCGGACTCGGTCACCTGATCTTTGACATCCGTATTCCCGTTGAGATCGTTGTGGAAAAGAACGGCGAGAACGAGAAGGAAGTGGAGAACAAGCTGTTCCCCTGTTACGTATACGTCAAAATGATCATGAACGAGGAAAGCTGGCATGCAGTTCGTAATATTACGGGCGTTACCGGCTTTGTAGGTCCCGGATCCCGTCCCACACCTCTGTCCGATGCAGAGGTCGCAGCACTGTCTATCGAGCAGGAGCAGCAGGTTAAGCTCTCCTTCAACGTAGGCGACACCGTAACGGTTTGCGGTGGATTGTTTGAGGGTTATACGGGTACCGTACAGGCAATTTCCGAGGATCTGAAGAATGTTACCGTGCTGATCAAGCGCGGAAACCGCGATATGCCTGTTGAGCTTGAAACTACGGAAGTTAAGCTTCTGCAATCGCAAAACTGATTTTCGCAACGAATACGTTGCGCGTGGGAGGAAGAAAAATTCTTTAAATTCTTCCGCAAAAAACCACAATGGAGGTATTTTAAATCATGGCAAAGAAAATTTTGGGTTATATTAAGCTGCAGCTGCCCGCAGGTAAGGCAACTCCGCAGCCCCCTGTTGGTCCTGCTCTCGGTCAGTACGGTGTAGCAATTCCCGTATTTACCAAGGAATTCAACGAGAGAACGAAGAATGACACCGGTTTGATCATTCCCGTTGTTATTACCGTTTACGCAGACCGTTCCTTCACGTTTATCACCAAGACTCCACCCGCACCCGTTCTGATTAAGAAGGCAGCCGGCATCGAGTCCGGTTCTGCAGCCCCCAACAAGACCAAGGTTGCAAAGTTGACCAAGGAACAGGTTCAGAAGATCGCCGAGACCAAGATGCCCGACCTGAATGCGGCAAATCTGGAAGCGGCAATGAGCATGATCGCCGGTACTGCACGCTCTATGGGCGTTACCGTCGAGGAGTAATGGAGGGGAACGATAATGGCAAAATTTGGTAAGAAGTATGTAGACAGCGCAAAGCTGTTCGAAAAAAGCAAGCAGTATGATGTAGCGGAAGCAATGGCTCTCGTTTGCCAGACTTCCAAGGCAAAGTTCGACGAGACCATTGAGGTTCACGTTCGTCTTGGTGTTGACTCCCGTCACGCAGACCAGCAGGTTCGTGGTGCGGTTGTTCTTCCCAACGGTACCGGTAAGACCGTAAAGACTCTTGTATTTGCAAAGGGCGACAACGTTCAGAAGGCTCTGGATGCAGGCGCAGATTACGCAGGCGGCGCAGAGTACGCAGAGAAGATCCAGAAGGAAAACTGGTTCGATTTCGACGTTGTTATCGCAACTCCCGATATGATGTCTGTTATCGGACGTCTTGGTAAGGTTCTCGGTCCTAAAGGCTTGATGCCTTCTCCTAAGGCAGGCACCGTAACTCCCGACGTTGTTCGCGCAGTTACCGAGGCTAAAGCAGGTAAGATTGAGTACCGTCTTGACAAGACCAACATCATCCACTGCCCCATCGGAAAGGCTTCCTTTGGAAACGATAAGCTCAAGGAGAACTTTGATACTCTTCTCGGCGCTATCATCAAGGCTAAGCCCGCCGCTGCAAAGGGTCAGTATATCAAGAGCTGTGTTGTGGCTTCCACTATGGGCCCCGGCATCAAGATCAACCAAGCTAAGCTTGGCTAATCTAAACAGAGCTTGATGGCTTAAAGCAAATAAAAAATAGCACTTATGATAACGAGTTCGATCGTTTATCACAAGTGCTATTTTTATTTTCGTTGAATGTCGGCGGCAAGAAATGCGTCGGCTTGCGCTCGATTTTGAAAGACGTAGATGCGTTTTTGGGCGTGTTTTTGCAAAAGCTCAAGAATTGCGGGACGACGGTCGATGGCAAAGTGCGAAATGAATTGCATGAATTCATCGTCTTCCTGCTCTTCGATCCACGGCATATCGGCACGCGGTTTTCCGCGGCGCATTCGCACCCCCTCAAGGCAGACGTCGGTGGGGTAATCCAGGAAAAAGACGGTATCGCAATGCTCCAATCGCAGGGGAAGCGTTCTGCTAAAGTTTCCGTCGATGATCCATTGCTCTGTAGCCAAGACGTCGTTGAGGCGCGACAAAAAGAGATCTGCGGGGACGGTGGTCTTGTCGGCGTTCCAATAGAGGAGATCCAGATGGCATACAGGTATTCTCGTTTTATCGCCCAGTGCGCGCGCAAATGTGCTTTTTCCGCTACCGGGACAACCGATTACAAGGGCTTTTTGCATACCGTATGCGTTTTATCCGATGGATTTGAAGACCTTGACGGCTTCCTCATGACAAATGCCGTTGGAGGCGAGAACGGGGCAGGGACCCTCAAAGCTATAGGGATTGCCGTACACGTCGGTAACGACTCCGCCGGCTTCGGTTACCAGAAGATATCCTGCGGCGCCGTCCCACGGAGAGATCTGATATTCAAAGAAGAATTCTACGCGACCGCAGGCAACGTAGGAAAGATCCAGTGCGGCAGAGCCTCCGCGACGCAGATCTGCGCAGGAAAACAAGAGTTTGTGGCAGGCTCTGAAGGTCTTTTCGGCAAAGGTGTCCTTTTGATAAGGAGCGGTGCCGAAGGCGATGAGCGCCGTACCGAAAGAACGGTCGGAAACGTGGATGGGGGTGCCGTTCAGATATGCGCCCTCTCCCTTTGCAGCGTGGAACAATTCGTCCATATAGGGGTTGTAGACCACACCGAAGATCGGCTCTCCGCGTGTAAACATGGCAACCGAAATGCAGGAGTGATGATAATCATGGATAAAGTTGGTCGTTCCGTCGATCGGATCGATGATAAAGCAGTGCTCGCTCATCAACATTGCCGAGTCGTTCTCTTTTTCTTCTGCAATGAAGACGGCATCGGGGAATAACTCTTTGATGGTCTTCATCAAAAAATTCTGAATGCGGACGTCATAGATCGTAACGAAGTTTGCGGTGCCGGCTTTTTCGCTGATGTCGCTTTCGTCGGTGCAATGCGCTTGCATCATCATTTTTCCTGCTTCACGGACGACGGGGAAGAGGCGATCTTTTAATAGGGTGGAGTTCATGCTAATTTCTCTTTTCTTTATTTTTTAGTCAATCGCTTTGGTGGAGCGAAAGGTCAATCAAACAGGAGGCTTTTAGCCTCCTGTGGTTTGTTGTTTGAGATGTTTTTGGAAGGTGTTCCTTGAAAATATTGCAGAGGTATTGCCTTATACGCGGAACATCATGTCGCCGTAGGTGGGGACGGGCCAACACTTGGAGGCGGTCAACGTTTCCATTTCATCGACGGCGGCGCGAAGCTCGGACATAATGGGAAGTACGCGATTGCAATAGCACTCGGCACGGTCGCGCGCGCATTCCACTGCGGCGGCTTCGGTTTCGGCATCACGCAAACGTCCGATTGCGGAGTATGCGGCGGCACTCAAATCTGACAGGCGACGGATGATATCCTTTTCCACGGCGCACGATACGTCCTCGCAGATTGCCCGTTTCTTGGCGGCGGCATCGGCGATCTGTGCCATATAGCCTTCGACTGCGGGGATATAATCGCGCGAAGCCATGACGATCATCGTCAATGCTTCGATGTTGATCAGTTTTGCGTAATTTTCAAAGTAGATCTCTTCACGGGAGCGCATTTCGGTTTCGCTCATAACACCCATGGAGGAGAAGAGCTGTACGTTTCTCTCGTCCATAAAGGTTTTGTACGCCGCAACCGAGGTGCGAAGATTGCGCAGACCGCGATTTTCTGCTTCTTTCTCCCACTCTTTGGAGTAGCCGTTTCCGTCAAACAGAATGCGACGGTGTGCGGCAAAGGTATCCTTGATCAGCTTTGCGACGGCGACGTCAAAGTTGGGTGCGCCCTCCAAAAGATCGGCAAACTGACGGAAGGATTCGGCAACGGCGGTGTTGAGCACCGTGTTGGGCATTGCGATGTTCTGCGACGAACCGAGCATACGGAACTCAAATTTGTTTCCGGTAAAAGCAAAGGGAGAGGTACGGTTGCGGTCGGTGGTGTCCTTGCGGAATACGGGAACGGTCGGAATACCGAGATCCATCATGGGCGCCTCGGCGCCGTGGTATGCGGTATTTTCAACAATGGAATTGATCAACGCGTTCAATTCTTCGCCGACAAAGATCGAAATAATTGCGGGAGGTGCTTCACCTGCTCCCAGACGGTGATCGTTTCCGGGGAAGGCAACCGAAACGCGCAAAAGATCCTGATAATCGTCAACTGCCTTGACAATTGCGGCAAGGATCAACAAAAACTTGATATTATCCTCGGGCGTTTTTCCGGGATCAAGCAGATTCTTTCCGCCGGCGGTCAGTGACCAGTTGTTGTGCTTGCCGCTACCCGCAACACCTGCATAGGGCTTTTCGTGCAACAGGCAGACCAAACCGTGCTTTTCTGCGATCTTCTTCATGTACTCCATGGTCAAAAGGTTCTGATCCACGGCAATGTTTGCGGTTGCGTAGATGGGGGCAAGCTCGTGTTGTGCGGGAGCTGCCTCGTTGTGCTTGGTCTTGGCGTTGATGCCCATCGTCCAGAGCGCTTCGTCAAGATCCGTCATAAAGGCGGCGATACGCGTCTTGAGGGGGCCGAAATAGTGATCCTCCAACTCCTGTCCCTTCGGAGCGGGTGCGCCAAAGAGTGTGCGGCCTGCGTAGACAAGGTCTTTGCGGCGGTCGTACATGGATTTATCGATGATAAAATACTCCTGTTCCGCGCCAACGGTGACCTCGACACGGCGAGTGGTCTGATCGCCAAACAGACGCAAAATACGCAACGCCTGTGCATTTAACGTATCCATGGAGCGCAAAAGCGGCGTCTTGGAGTCGAGTGCCTCGCCTGTGTAAGAGCAGAACGCCGTGGGAATATAGAGTGTGTTGTCTTTGACAAAGGCATAGGAGGCGGGATCCCATGCGGTGTATCCGCGTGCCTCAAAGGTGGCGCGCAGGCCGCCGGACGGGAAGGAGGAGGCGTCGGTCTCACCGTGAATGAGCTCCTTGCCGGACATTTCCATAATGACCTTGCCGTGACCGGTCGGGGAAATAAAGGCGTCGTGCTTTTCGGCCGTCACGCCG
>JAZRGI010000295.1:0-8198 GCA_045644105.1 Eubacteriales bacterium
AAATGAAAAAAAGAATATTGGCGATTTTATTAACCGCCTTGCTGGTAGCAAATGTGAGCGCGTGCAATTCCGTTCCCCAAAATGAGATTGGGGAAACATTTGAAAATAATGACACCACCAAACCGAATTTCGAGACAACCGCTGAAAAGCAAACAGAAACCAACGGTGAGCTTGAGACGTCGCGTGAAACCAATGACACTACCGAACCGAAGTCCGAGACAACCGATGAAAAGCCAACAGAACCTGAAACAAACGCCGACGTAAAACCGCCACGGAAATCTCCGGATTTTATTAATGGTGTTTGGGATAATTCCAATGCGACATACACATTCAATCAAAACGGTGAATTCTCTGTTTATATAGCGGATTGGGATGAAAATCATCTTTTTACATCCCTTGCAGATGTGGATATAGCTGCTGCCAAATACTGCACTGCAGCTATTAGCGTAAATAACAAACGTGCCTTTTTGATTCTAGAACAATTCTATAAGCCCAAAATCACCGTAGTAAGCTTTGAAAGAGGTTCCCAAAATGAAACGGTTGTAGAGTTTGACGTTGATGAAACAACGTATGAAGAGGGTTATGTTTTCAGCGGGAATTTTATAAACGAAAACACCGGATATATATTTGTCTTTAAAGAGGTACCCGAAGGCGCGAGAGGTAGTTCAAAATTATCTAATTTCTTTAAAACAAAAGATGGGGGGAAAACGTGGGATTCAATTAACATACAGCACGTACCTTCAATCAGTCTACAGAATCATATCAGATTTGCCAAAATGATATCTGAGGATATTGGAATGATTTCCGGGGACATTTTCGCTGCTGACTATGATTTTTGCGAACGTACCTTATTGACAACCGACGGTGGGTTGAATTGGGTTCACGTTAACATACCGGAATTACCACAAGAGGATGATTTACACTGGGCAGAAGTTGCTGATTTTTCACTGGTTGATGAAAACTATGTTTTGACAATACGGTACGAAACCTTGGAAACCGAGTATTCATATGCAAAATATAAGCTAATAGACCAGAATACTTGGATTCGTATTGACTGATCATAAAGAGGGCGGCAGATTTTCTGCCGCCCTTTTCTTTGTATAACGAAAACCACGCGATGGTCGTTTGGTCTGACCTCCGCGTTTTACAGGGGATATTGATTTGTTTGGAGAAAAAGGAGGGTTTTCGTATTTTCAATTTTATAATGCTTTTAATACCCCGACCGTTTGTGAAAAAGCCGCAAAAACGCCTTTCGCAAAACGTCGGCGGGGAAGACCGAGAGCGCCAATGTCAGTGTCAGTGCAAGCTCATTTATCATCAATGGCGCGGTTCGCAAAAGTGTTCCTCCAAGATAGGTAAAACCGATCTGTATGATCAGGATCACCGCCATGATCGCAATGAAGATCGGATTTTTTCCAAGACCTGCGTGCAAACGCAATCGATCGGTTCTCGCGTTGAAGCAATTGAATACAGACGAAAAAATAAAGAGGGCAAAGAAGGCGGTCAGGTGATAGATTCGGTCTTTTGCCGGACGGAACGCGGCGGAAACGGTTGGAGATTTGAGAAAAAATAAGCATAGGCATAGGGTAAATCCGCCAAGCCAGAGGATTTCTCCAATGACGTATCGGTTGAGGATCGGCTCGTCGCGTTTCTTTGGCGGCTCGTGCATATAGTGTGGTAGTGGCGCCTCACCCGCGAAGGCGAGTCCTCCAAGCGTATCCATGATAAGATTGATCCAAAGCATCTGTACAACGGTGACCGGCGAGTCGATTCCCAAAAAGGGACAGATCATCGTCACTCCGACCGCACACAGATTCATGATGAGCTGCAGGGTGATGAATTTGCGGATCGATTTAAAGACCGTACGTCCGTAAAGTACGGCACGGACGATGGAAGCGAGGTTGTTATCTAAAATCACCACGTCGCCCGCATCCTTTGCCACCTGCGTGCCGCCTCCCATTGCAAATCCCACGTCGGCGCGCCGCAGTGCGGGGGCATCGTTAATGCCGTCGCCCGTCATACCCGTGACCAACCCCATTTCCTCTGCCAATCGAACCAATCGGCTTTTGTCGGTCGGGAGTGCTCGTGCCACAACGGCAATGTGGGGAAGAAGCTCGCAAACGCGGCTATCGGAAAGACGTGACAGTTCTTCACCGGTCAAGACGACGTCGCATTGGTTGGTAATAATACCGCAACGTTTTGCTAACGTTCTTGCCGTATCGGGACTGTCGCCTGTAATCATCACCACCTGAATTCCCGCTTCATGCAGTTGTGCAACCGATAGCGGCGCTTGCGGCCGCAACGGATCGGATAAGCAGAACAGACCAAGCAGAACGAGATTTCCTTTGACGGCGTTGGTGTGCATTTTTGCGGGAATTGCGTCTTTGGAATAAGCCACGGCAATGACACGTTCACCTCTTGCGGTATGTTGCAAAAGACACGCATCAAGGGTTGGATGATCCAAAAGCTGTTCGCCGCCGTCACTGCCGATGCCGTAGCGAGTATGGGGAAGCAGTTTTTCCGGTGCTCCCGTCAAAAGTGTCAGTTTTTGTTTGCCATCTATACTGACGGCGGCATATTTTCGAAGGCTATCAAAGTGCAATTGCTCGTATACACGGTATCCGTCCGGCGGCGGGAAAGCAATCGCGCAGTCCAAAAGTGCTCGTTCGGTCGCGTTTCCGCCAAGAGCGCAGGGTTTTCCGTTCTCGTCGGTTCCTGCAACGGCATCTCCGCCCTTCCAAAAAGACAGTGAAAGCAGGTGCGATAGGAAGTTGTTACGACCGAGGATGGCGGTTGGAGTTTCCTCTTTTCCGTCTGATAAGATACAGGAGAGGACTCGCATACGTCCTTCGGTCAGGGTTCCCGTCTTATCGGTAAAGAGAATATTCATACTGCCTGCCGCCTCGATACCGGCAGGCTTTCGTACCAACACGTTGTCGCGCAGCATCCGTCGGATATTGGCGGAAAGTACGACCGCGATCATCATGGGAAGCCCCTCGGGTACCGCGACGACCAATACCGTCAAGGCGAGCGTTAGTGCATTAAAGAGATGATCGAACAGATATTTTGCATCGCTCAATTTGAAAAGGATCAGTTCATATCGCATACCGCTATCGAGTACAAAGGCGTTGAAAAGGTAGGCAAGCGCTACCAGGACGGCGGCGATATATCCCAACCGACTGATCTGTTTTGCAAGGCGTGTCAGTCGACGTTTCAGTGGACTTTGCCGTTGGTGGCTTTGGATCTCACGCGAGATCTGACCGAGAAAGGAACGGTCGCCAACCGCACGGATTTCCGCCTCACCGTTTCCCGACGTTACGGTACAACCGCGAAAAACGGCGGACGGTGCCGAGGGATCAAGGTGCGTATCGTTTGACGGGTGTTTCAGGACGTCGCGGTTTTCTCCCGTCATTGCCGATTGATCACTGGTCAACTCTCCCGAAATCAGGAGTCCGTCTGCGGGGATCAATTCTCCCGCGCTCAAAAGGATGACGTCACCAACCACCAATTCCTCGATCGGCAGTGCTCGGATCGATCCGTCACGGCGCACACGGCAGAGTGTCCCTATATTTTCCTGTGACAGTCGGTCAAAGGCTCGTGCCGATCCGTACTCGGACAAGGTGGAGATCAGTGCGGCAAGAAAAACGGCGGCTCCGATGCCTACCGTTTCTGCGATATCTCGCTCTCCCATGACCATCATTGCCAAGAGCTTTACGGCGAGGGCGCCCAATAAAATGCGAATGACCGGATCGCCGAGATTGTCGACAAACTGCCGTACAAAGCTTTTTTGTCGGCACCGTGTCATTCGATTTTCTCCGTACGTACGGCGCGATTGTTCTGCCTCTCCCGACGTGAGTCCTCCAACGCGCGTGTGTGTGGTTCGGTTGAGATTTTTTTGATGTTCGACCATTGATTTGCCTCCTTTTTCAAAATCCTCTGTTTCTACACTATGATGTGTACGGTGCGATTATGATGACCGAAGGCGCCTATGTTTTTTGAGGGGGTGAGATTTTTGGAGCAAATCGCCGGACGGGGGTATTTTTTTCTTTGTGGTCTGCATAGAATGGAAAAAACGGGAACACCGAAAAAACGGAGGCAAGAAAAAATGAATGGTCAATATCAACCCGAAGGAGCGCGACTCCAAACAAAAGAAAACAAAGAATTTCTCGCAACGCCGAGCGGGCTTGAGCGGGCAATGAAGGAGCACGCGATTATAGAAGGAATTGTAACGTTGTGCGATGCCGATCTGCGATTGCACGTTGATCTTGGGTGCGCGGTAGGCATCATTGAACCCTATGAGGCGGTGTTGTGTCGGTCGGGAGAGCCGCTAAAGGAAATCGCCATTATTACACGCGTCGGAAAGCCGGTGTGTGTGCAGGTACTCTCCCTACGGGTCGTCAACGGCGCGTTGACGGCGGAGCTTTCCAGACGGCAGGCGCAAAAGCAGTGTCTGGAGCATCTTCTTAACACACGTTTGCCGGGCGATGTCATTGCCGCGCGTGTGACGCATCTTGAGCCGTTTGGCGCTTTTTTGGACATTGGATGCGGCATTTCATCGTTGCTCTCGGTGGATTGCATTTCGGTGTCGCGCATTTCGCATCCGCGGGATCGCCTGCGTTGCGGTATGGAGGTATTTGTTGCGATCAAAAGTATTGACCGTGACATGGGACGGTTTTACGTGACGATGCGGGAATTGCTCGGCAGTTGGGAGGAAAACGCGGCTGCCTTTGAGTCGGGGCAGACCGTAACGGGGATTTTGCGCAGCGTGGAAAGCTACGGGGTGTTTGTGGAGTTGACACCCAATCTTGCCGGTCTTGCCGAATTGCGTGACGTGTCGGCGGATGAGGTGCGTCAACGCATCGGTCAAAGCGTTGCGGTTTACATCAAAAGCATTGTTCCCGAACGAATGAAGATCAAGTTGGTATTGATCGATTTGTTGGGGGAAACGCCCTCGCAACGGACATTGAATTATTTTATCGATCCGCGTGTCACGCCGCATTTATCTCATTGGTTGTATTCGCCCGCCGGGACGCGCAAGCTTGTGGAAACTCACTTTGATCTGCCGATATAACCCTGTTTGCATTGCATAACAAAAAACGGGACACCGCCCAATTCTGCACCCGATGGATGCGGAAGGGAAGTGTCCCGTTTATTGTTTTGTTATCAGTAGTTTTCGGCGTTCAGTTCAAAATAGCTTTGCGGGTGGGCGCAGGTGGGGCAGACTTCGGGAGCCTTGGTGCCAACCATGATGTGACCGCAGTTGCGGCACTCCCATACCTTAACCTCGCTCTTTTCAAAGACAGCGGCGGTTTCCACGTTCTTCAACAGTGCGCGGTAACGCTCCTCGTGGTGTTTCTCGATTGCCGCAACCAGACGGAACTTCTTTGCCAATTCGGTAAAGCCTTCCTCCTCGGCGGTTTTTGCAAAGCCTTCGTACATATCGGTCCACTCATAATTTTCGCCTGCGGCTGCGTTTGCCAAGTTTGCGGCGGTGTCACCGATGCCGTTTAGCTCCTTGAACCAAAGCTTTGCGTGCTCTTTTTCATTTTCTGCGGTCTTCAGGAAGAGTGCTGCGATCTGCTCAAAGCCATCCTTTTTTGCCTTGGAAGCAAAATAGGTGTACTTGTTGCGTGCTTCGGACTCGCCCGAAAATGCTGCCATCAGATTTTTCTCGGTTTGTGTGCCTGCATACTTGTTTGCCATTGTAAAAAATCCTCCTCAAAATATAGTGATAAATTTCGCGATTGTTTAAATATATGATATAATAATTTTTGACGTTTGTCAAGTAAAAATTTCAGTTCAGATCAAATTTTCATTCAGATATTTCAACAATGCATCAAAAGAACCGTTTGGATAGGTATCAACGGGGATTTTTGAAGGATTGATCAGGCAGTCGGTCAACAAAAAGACCTTCATGCCGAGTTTCTCTGCTACCATATCGTCCCCTACGTCGTTTCCCACCATCAGGCAATCCTCTGCGCGAACGCCGATTGTTTGCAGTATGTCGCGGTAATAGTCAAGGCTCGGTTTGCAGTGCCTTGCGTTTTCGTAGGTGGTGTAGAGAATGAAATCGTTTGGAGAAACGCCTGCCCACTGCATTCGCTTTTGTGTGGCGATGGCAGGGAATACGGGGTTGGTTGCCAGAACCGTTCTGACATTGTGCGCATGGAGGTGGTCGATCAATTTGCGTGATAGGGGAGAAGGGGAGCACGCCGACAATGCCCGATCAAATTCCACGCGGTAAAAGTCCTCAAAGATCTCCCTATGCGACTCGCCATCCTCTCCGTAGCGTTGCGTGAAACAATTCCAAAAAGCACTTTCGTTTGTCATGCTTCCGTCGTTTGCGGTCATGGATGCGATACCTGCCAGGATTGCGTCGATAAACTCCGTTGGATCATAACCGTAGGGGGCAAACTTTTTGGCAAGCTCCGCAAAATAGATGCGGACAAAATTGTTTTGATCCATCGGAAGCAGGGTTCCGTCAAGATCGAAGAGTACGGTTTTGAGTGACACTGTAAAAAAATCCTCCCTCGGAAAGGTTTTGGTTTTGTGTTTGTGCCTCGACACGGTGTGACGTGCGGGACGGCAAAAGGGCGCAACGGTGCCAACGAAAGAAAAAGAGATCGATCCGTAAGAATCGATCTCTTTTTTGGTGCCGGTGGTCGGGGTCGAACCGACACGGTATCGCTACCACTGGATTTTGAGTCCAGCACGTCTGCCAATTCCATCACACCGGCGAACAACGTTGTTATTATAACACATTCAAATCAAAAAATCAAGTCTTTTTTTGATTTTTTTTAATTTTTTTTACCGGGTGATCATTTTTTGCATCAAAGAGCGGTACAAACGAAACGATTTTTGAATGCGGCAGAGATGATGAAAGAAAAGCACGATGGATACAGTATGGAATGTTCGTTTTTTTTCTTCATTTTTTTATATAGATTTTATATAGTGTTCTCTCTATGCGTTTTTCACACCCAAAGGGTGCTTTTTGAGATTTCTTTGGAAAACAAAAAAGTTTTTTATAAAAATTGGTAAAAAGGGCTTGACAAACGCGAAAAAAGATGCTATAATTGTAAACTGCATTATAATCGCTCGTACTGTGGGCTTCTTGACGGAATGCGACAAATCGAACAGCAACGATTTGTTTGAAAAAAGCAGTCCGTACAAGGAAAAACACAGCGGCAAACAACCGATTCCGGAGCGTTATCATTATTTTGAATGGAGTGATTGAATTAATGATCCATGTAAAAGATCAGAAGCTTGGTCAAAACATAAGAAAAAGCTTCTCGGGTTCCCGCTTCGATTATCCGTTGCCCAATCTGGTAGAGATTCAAACCAAGTCCTATGAATGGTTCAAGGAGGAAGGTTTGATGGAGGTGCTCAGAGATGCATCTCCCATTACCGACTATTCCGGCAATCTGGTCATCGAATTCATTTCCTACACCTTGGATGACAAGCATCCCAAGTATCCTGTAGAGGAGTGTAAGGAAAGAGATGTTAACTATGCTGCTCCTCTGAAGGTCAACGTTCGTCTGACCAACAAGCAGACGGGAGAGGTCAAGCAGGCAGACATCTTTATGGGAGATTTCCCCCTGATGACCGAGACCGGTACCTTTGTGATCAACGGCGCGGAGCGCGTTATTGTATCGCAGATCATCCGTTCTCCCGGAATGTACTATTCCTCTGATATTGATAAGGCGGGTAAGCGCACCTATGCTACCACCGTGATCCCCTATCGCGGCGCATGGTTGGAGTATGAGATCGACGCAAACGGCATGATATTCGTTCGCATCGATAAGAACCGCAAGCTGCCCTTGACGATGTTGATCCGCGCACTGGGCGTGGAGAGCCGTGACGACATCTATGCGATGTTTGGTGACGACGAGCATTTGACGATGACGCTTGATCGCGACGAGTCCGAAGTGCTTGCCGAAACCAACCATACCTCTATCGGCGTTGAGGCACTCAAGGAGATCTATAAGAAGCTCCGCCCGGGTGAGCCTGCCGCCGAGGATGCCGCGCGCACTCTGATTAACAACTATTTCTTTGACCCCAAGCGTTATGACATCGCGCCTGTCGGTCGTTATAAATTTGATAAGAAGATGTCGGTTCACAACCGCATCGCAAACCGCCGCCTGGCAGAGACCGTTGTAAGCCCGTTTACCGGTGAGGTCGTTCTGGAGGCAGGCGAGGTG
>JAZRGI010000296.1:0-1601 GCA_045644105.1 Eubacteriales bacterium
GTCATATTAACGATTGCGCGGAGTGCATCACGCATTTCACTGCCGTAGACGGCGTTGCGATCTGCCAACGCGGCGGCTGCCACCTGTTTTGCAGAACGCGTATGGGAATATGCCGACAGTTGCGACGTGGATGCAGACTCAATACTGTAGTTTAGGGTTGCCGAAAAGCGTACCGAATAATAATTGTTGCAGTTCGATGGTGTCAATGTATCGGTGACGGCAGAAAAACAAATCCATTCACTTCCGTCATTGCGGATGCAGGAATCGGGAAGCAGTGCAAGATCGGCTTGTTTGGTACTTGTACCGTCCTCGATCACGGCAGAGAGCGAGATCCGATCGGCATTACCCATCGTCAATTGATCATAGGCTTTTTTCTCGATCGCCGCCGTAAAAACCAAGCGCGCTTCGCCGTCCGCAAGGGAGATTGCCGCACCGTCAAGCGGTATCAGATTTATAAAGACCGCACAAAAAGAGGTGTCATCTTCCAAAAGTACGTCGGCACCCGCCGGAAAAAGACTGCCGTCGGCATCACACCAACCGACAAAATCGGGTGCTTCGCAGGAGGGAAGCGAATAGGGGACTCCCGCCAATACCGTCTGTTCCGTTACGTCATCGCCGATTTCCAAAGAAAGCTTTACTTTGGGAGGCGGCGAAACCGTGACGTAAACCACGGCATAGAGAAACTGCGTGTTTACAACCTGTTGTTCACCGTTTTTGGTTACGGTATAGCCTGCCGTACCGCGTATTACAAGTATATGCGAGGTGTTCTCCAAAAAGTGAACGGGAATGGAAAGATCTATCGTTTTGGAATCGGATGCAAACTGCCACTCACCGCCATCCCATGCGTATTCCAATGACTTGAGGGCGTAGGAATGTGTGACAACACCTCTGATATCGATCGATTTTGAAGGGTAAACCTCGCATTCGGCATAGATTGGCTTGCTTTCGGCACTGATGCGGTGCGGTTCGGTCATTTCGGATTGATAAGAATATTTGGTGGTTGCTAGCGCCGTATAGGTGCAGGCGCCCTTTGGGGGAACGGCACAGATGCGTGACGGCATTCCTTCATAAACGGGAATCAGAAAGGTGGCTGGCATATCGAGTGCGTCGATCGTGGCAAAGGATTGGTAGAGCGATCGTCCCTCACCGAGTGATCCGAACACCGCCGTCATATACTGACGGGCAAATGGGTTGTTACCTCGTCCGTCTACGTTGAATTTTTGCAGATAAACGGTAGATTGATATTGATCGATGTACTTTGTCTTCAGAAAATAGGTTCCGCCGTAAAGCGACTTCCACCGCGTGTTCCACGCAGGGGAGCCACCCCAATCATCGGCAAGATCGGGCGATCCCGTCTTTGCGTAATTCATGGCATTGACGTAGATCTTGAACAATCCGTTTCCGGTTGCACCGACGTTGAAATAGTTGTAGTAGCCGTTCAGGGCATTAAGTTCGGCTTCGGTGTAGCCCGAAGCGGGGGTAAGTACTTGATTTCCGCTCTCATTGACCTGGGTTTGATTGCGGTAGAACTCAACAAGCTTGGAACCGCAATTTCCCGATATGATCGGGGAAGTACCGTAAATTGCTTGCTCGTGACGCAC
>JAZRGI010000297.1:0-16915 GCA_045644105.1 Eubacteriales bacterium
TTCAGCAGGATCAAAGCAAGGTTTGCCGCAACGCCGATGACGATCGCTCCAACAACGGCACGCAACGTGCGGAAGACCAAAATGGGCGGTTGTTTTTTCTGATACCAACCGTCAAAGGACCGCAAGACCAACGGATAGATCAATACGATCGCGGCGGCAGAAATATAAGACATCCAAAGCGAAAGATCCAAGATCGCGTACGGCGTAATCATCAACGTTAAGGAAAGCACGAGCACCAGTGCCGTAAAGGAATCGTAACGTTCCCCAAACAAAAGCGCAACGTACATGATGATCGCCATCATCACAGCGCGGCAGGTTGAAGGGGCGAAGCCGGTTAAGATCAGATATCCCACCGCAATCAAAGGAACGATGATTGCGCGTCCTCTCTTTCCGATCCAAAGTGATCTCAAAGCAAATTCAACGAATGCAATCATAATGGAAACGTGCAGACCGCTTAAAGCCAGAAGGTGGGAGACACCCGCATATTGAAAATCCAACTTGGTTGCGGGTGAAATCAAACTTCGATTGCCAAGCAGTAATGCCGCCGCAAGTGATCCTTCTTCTCTGCCCATCCGCACAGACAGACGGTTGGATATGCTTGCGTTGATTTTGGAAGCGATCACACGCAACGAGCTATGATTCGGCTCTCCGATTTCACAATCATAATAGGTATCGCAGGTAACGATCAACAAACATCCGTCACTGATATAAAATTGCTCCTCGTCGAACAATTCGCTCTTTTCAAAGTCACGTACGGTTCCCTTGATAGAAAAGGTATCGCCAACCTGCATTGCCGATTGATAATTGCACTCGATGATGGCATCCGCCGAAACGTCATCTCCGTTGATCCGCTCCAGAGAAACGCGAAAGGTTGTCATAAAAGTGGTCGTAGACCTGCGCTCCAATACCGTTCCCTCCACTTCCACCGTTTGCTCGGCAAGATTTTGATAGGATTGGTAGCGCACGTCGAAAAAAAGATAGGAACTAACAAACGAAACCGAGATTGCCACAAGACAGATCAAAAGCTCGATCACACGCTTTCCACCCCTGCGAAGCAATACCGGAACAAGAGCAAGCAAAGACAGAGCGACAAAAATTAAGACAAACCAAAGCTTGATTCTCGCATTCAATTGATATGAAACAAGTCCGGTTAATACCGCTAAAAAGGAAGCAAATGCAATCGGACGACGGTAAAACGCTCGCATAAATCCTCCTTTTCCTTTCTTTTTTATGAAATGATCAAGGTAAATATAAAAAAATATTCCTTGTTTGATAAAAATTACTTGACAAAAAGTCAAAAATCATGTATAATATCTTTTGTATGTGCCATGTTCGCATGGCAAAACAACAAAAAATATGGAGGAAACCCCAATGTTTGAAACACTGAAAAATCTGCTGGTTGAGGAGCTTCAACTTGATCCCGATGAAATCAAGCCCGAGTCTGAACTTGCAAACGATCTTGGCATCAATTCCATCGAACTTGCCGACCTTATCATGATGTGTGAGGACAAATTCGGCGTAGAAATCGAGGACGACGACATTCATAACTTCGTAACCATCGCAGACGTTACCGCCTACCTGGAATCTCACGCAAAATAAGTCTGAACATACTACATAAGCAACGCCTTGCTATCAAAGCAAGGTGTTGTTTTTTTCTTAAGATCGAAATCAACGAACCAATTCGCTACGCCAAATCCACCGCAATTCCGCTTCCACCGCCTTTGCCATTCGATAAAAGCCGTAGTCGTTGGGATGAGTTCTGTCTACCGTCGCCATGTCACCTTCATCACAACGGAAAATCGAAGATCCGTCAATAAAATAGACGTTCCGATCGCCTTCTCCGCGCGCCTGTTGATAAAGATTGTAAATTACGTCGCGCCGCAAAAGATTTTCATCATGACGTGATATATTAAAATCCGATTTGGACATAAAGACGTAAGGGAGTGTGGGTTGTGCCTCGCGGATAATGCGATACAACCGCTCGGCAGAAGGGCGCAAATATTCGGGGTTTGGTGCGTTATGATCGTAATCCGCAACAAATACCGACATTTTCAAAGTTGCCATATACCGCGCGATAGACTCCTCTGCCAAGCCCGAACCCGCAAAGCCAAGATTGATAAAATCGGTATTGGTCTTCCGGCAAACAACGTTTGGATACGCATTTCCCGGACGTGACGCGCACGCCCCCTGTGTAATGGAATTTCCATAGTATACCACAGGAGCAACGTTGCGATAACGCATACCGTGATCAAGTGTCGCGTCGCCTTGCAAGCCGATCAAAACCTCGGAAACGTTACAGTAGCTTGGAAAATTGATCGTCAGATAGCGCAAACGACGGCTTTTAAAGGTGATCTGATAGCTATAACCATCGGTAGCATCGGCACCGATCTTAAAGGTTTCATAATATCGGCTATCCGCCGTATCGGGATCGTCCAGATAGAGATCAAAGCCCGCCATTCCAAACATCGACATATGCGGATATTGGGTGGGAATCTCGATTTTTGTGCGAATCGCAACGTATTCTGAATCGGTGGCAAAGCGCACTCTACCGCCCGCCGTATTCAGATACAAACGTTCAACACCGGTGCTAACGCTTTTGGCAACCTCGTCCGGCAATCGCTTAAACTGCGGTTGGTTGCAAGGATCATACAAACCGTAAATATTAAACGGTTCCTTACGCACGTCATAAAAAACAACGTCGGATGCTCCGATCGCATCGGAAACCACCATATTTTTGTCAATCACACGGGACATTGCAACGCCCTCCTTTATCCTGAAAATGACCGATCAAACCAACTGATCTCGATCAAATCTACTATATTATTATACTTGATAGAAAAATAAAAGTCAATACCTTTTACAATTTCAAGCAGAAAATCAAACCGCAAGCATCAAAATCAGTATGGTATTTTCTGCCTTGAATAAACCCTTCACGTCATCGGCAATACTTTTTGTAAAACGAACGTGGAGCCAAAACGAATGTATTATAATAAAGTGGAATTATGCGGTGTCAACACATCGGGATTGAAGGTACTGACCGACGAAGAAAAGCGCGCCTTGCTTTTGCGAACGCGAAACGGCGACGAGGATGCACGCCAAGAGTTGATCAGTGGAAATCTGCGTCTGGTGCTTTCGATCATTCAACGGTTTACCGGTCGAAGGGAGAGTATGGACGATCTTTTTCAAGTGGGATGCATCGGACTTGTTAAGGCGGTTGACAACTTCAACGTGGATATGGATGTTAAATTTTCAACCTATGCCGTGCCGATGATCATCGGTGAGATAAGAAGATATCTGCGCGACAACAACTCCATTCGTATCAGTCGGTCGGTAAGAGATCTTGCCTACCGTGCCCTTCAGGCGCGAGAGGAGCTGCTTGCGGATAAAGAAAAAGAACCAACCGTTGCGGAAATCGCACAACATCTGGGAGAAAAAAAGGACGCCGTTATGAACGCCATGGAGGCAATTGTAGAACCGATCTCGCTTTACGAGCCGGTCTACAACGATAGCGGTGATACACTGTATCTGATGGATCAACTCTCGGACAGTACAAGCGGTGACGAAACATGGTTGGAAAACGTGGTGTTGCGCGAGGCATTGGATCGTTTGAATGAGCGAGAGAGAAAAATCATCAATCTGCGTTTTTACCTGAACAAAACGCAGACCGAGATTGCCGAGGAGATCGGCATTTCTCAAGCTCAAGTATCCCGACTTGAAAAAGCGACGTTGGAAAAGATCCGCCGTCAATTATAACAACCAAAAAAACACCTGCGAATCGTGCAACGAGGAGTTCTGCAAGAGCGATCCTCTCCCCTTGATTCACAGGTGTTTTTTATTTGTGTCAAGCCGCTTTATCGGCAACTTTAAAATCTACAATGGCACGGAACAGCGTTTCAAAGACACGGTAGGACTCCTCTTTTGCCGATTCTCCCCAAACGTAACTGCGCGGCAGGAGCAGAAGCGTATCCTCCGGCAACACCTTCAATGCATCATAATAGCGATACAGATCGGTGTCCGACAAGCGAATAGCGTAAGCGTCGTAAGCCGAAGCAGGCAGATTTTCTCCGTAAACGTCGGCAAGCGGACGCGCGATATGAGCAAAATCCAATCCACAATCGCGATAAACGTACTCACTGACAAGCCAAACGGCACTGTCGCCCGTCATCAGATAGGTGGAAAAGGTTTGAAAATGATCCAATGAAACCTGCTTTGCGTTATTGTACGCGGCAATGGCAAGCTCACCCTTCTCGTCGGTATACGCGACTCGAAGTTCCGCATCCGTATAGATCGAATAGGAGTTCAAAAGAATCGAAAGCTCGCCTTCTTGGTCGGTTTCATCCAAAGTCAGAGAACCCAACACCTTGACGATATTAGCACGTTCGTTGGAATTGAGGGTATATCCGCCCGCATAGGACACGGTGAGATCACCTTGTTCCCGATTGGCGCATTGCGCGAAGGTGAATAACCCCATGATGACGAAAAAACCGATGATAATGGTATGCCATTTATAATGATACCAATAGTTATCAATCCATTTCAAAAAGCGATTTTCAATTGCGATTTCTCCGGCTTCTATTTTTTTATCCTGATCCTTCAAAATTGATTCCTCTCTTGGCAAACGGCGGAACGGGCACATAGGTGTCGGTTCCGCCGTCTTCGTTTTTATTAAGCCTGTGTTCTGGATACTTCCAAAACCTTCATACGTACGGTTCCGTTGGGAACTTCAACCTCGACCTCGTCATCGGCACGCTTACCAACCAATGCCGCACCAATGGGCGACTGATCCGAAATCTTATGCTCCATGGGATTTGCCTCGTTGGAACCAACCAGATCATAGGTGATCTCTGCGTTCAACGCAAGATTCAGCACCTTGACGGTAGAACCAAGACTGACAACGCTAGTGTCGATGTTGGATTCGTCAAGAATAACGGCATTTTCAACAAGCTCCTCAAGCTCCTTGATGCGCGCCTCGTTCTTGGCTTGCTCGTTTCTCGCCTCATCGTACTCGGAGTGCTCGGAGAGGTCACCGAACGAACGTGCAACAGCAATGTCGTTCTTGATCTTTTCTCTTTTTTCATGCTTCAGATATTGCAGCTCGTCAATCAGCTCCTGATATCCCTGTTGTGTATAAAGCATTTGTTTTCCCTTTGCCATGATATTTTCTCCTTCAAATATAATAAATATTATTGAAATTGCGCGATTGCCGTTTGGAGCTGATTGTCCAAATTCTGCGGCAACACGTAAAAATTGTACTGCTTTGCTTCATCGGAAAGCTCAACCGCAACGTCGGTAGCAATGCCGATCTGATGATAAGTGACTCCGCACTTGGTGACGTAGGCATACGTGGTCATCTTGACGTAGCCGGTAAAATTGCCGTACTTGGAGAGCGGAATAAAGCTTTGCATGATTCCCTTTCCAAAGGTGGTGACTCCAACCGTTTTGGCAAGGTTGTAATCACGCAACGTAGCCGTAAACACCTCTGCTGCACTGGCGGTATTTCCATTACAAAGCACCACCATGTCAAGATTGGCATACATTCCGATTTCACTTTGAGATACGTTGCAGGCCGCATAATCGCCAAACAAGGTAATCGGTTCGGCATAATAGGAAGCTGCGGTTTTGCCGTCTTGATCAATTGCACTCAAGATCAGGTCACCCGGTTGCAAAAAGTAGGTCAGGACCGCTTTGATGGATTGCAAATCCCCGCCCGGATTGTTACGCACGTCAAATATGAAGTGCTCAACCCCCTTCACAAGCAAGCTATCCACCGCCTGCTTAAACTGCTTTGGCGTTGTCAAATCAAAATTACTGATCTGTACAATACCAACCGTCGAATCGGTTTCGCTCACCTTGCAGGATACCGAAGCCGTTTCAAATTCATCTCGTGTAATGGAAAAATATTTGTCTTCAAAAGCACCGTCGACGGGACGGAAGACCGCAATCTCTGCCTGCGTTCCCTTTTCGCCCTTGACGTGATTGATGGCTTGATCGTATCCGATCTCATTGATCAGACGGAAGGATTCTCCCACCCGCACACCGTAAATAAAATCGCCCAATCTTAAATCGGAGTTGGCTGCAGGACCGTTTTCATAGATGGCAATCACCTGAAAAACATGATAGTCGATTCCGTCAACCTTCAACTTTTCCTGAATCACACTGACTCCGATTCCAACGTAATCTCCAATGTTATCGGCATTCAGTGCGGCATATTCTTCCTCGGTATAATAAGCGGCGTAAAGATCCCCCGTGGCGGCGGCATACGCACGCAGAACGGTATCCAACAACTCTTCCTCGGAAACATCTCCCGCATAGTAGGAATACTGCTCAAACAACATCGCCAACAGTTCCAACTTGTCAAGATTGATTTCAGGATTGAACTCACTGACGTTTTCCTTGAGTTGATTGATGGTCTGTTGTTGCGCTTTCAGTTGCTCGGTGTAGTATTTTTTATTATACGACGAAGTCAACGTATAGGTCAACAATACGGCAATTGCCGTTACGGTGCAAAGCAAAGAAAGCAAAAATCCAACCGAAAACCTGCAACTCGGCTTTTTGGTTTCCGTCACGTTTTCTGTTTCTTCTTTTTCGGGACTACACTGTCCCGGATAGTAATCTCGGTTATCGTTATTCATAAAATTCCTTTCGGTATTGTTGCGCAAATATGTCGTTCCGAAGCGGAATTGCAACAAGTCGTTCTCCTGTTATTTTACGTTGATTCGTAAAATTTTATTCGATCGATCTCGTCAAAAACAGTACGGAAGCGAAACGCACGCGCAAAGCCTTTTGACGTACGTTCCGCCTTCCGATTCAATCAAATTTACCTTATCAGAACTTGATCGGCTTGGAGTTCAGATATTTCTTAACCATCAAAGCAACTTTGAAGGTGATGGCGTGCTCAAACTCACGCAGATCCAATCCGGTCAGCTTGCGAATTTTTTCCAAACGATATACCAATGTATTTCTGTGAACAAAAAGCTTTCTGGAGGTTTCGGACACGTTCAGATTGTTCTCAAAGAAGCACTGAATGGTCATAAGGGTTTCGCGGTCAAGCGACTCCAGACTGCCTCTCTTGAATACTTCCTGCAAGAACATCTCACAGAGCGTAGTGGGCAACTGATAGATCAGACGTCCGATACCCAAATTTTCGTAATTAATGATATTCTTCTCGGTTTCAAAGACCTTACCGACCTCAAGTGCAACCTGCGCCTCCTTGTAAGCACGCGCAAGATCCTTGATGTTCTCTACCACCGTGGAAATACCGATGGAAACCTTGGTGTAGAACTCGGTGGAAAGCGTATCGGCAATGTTGGTGGCAATCTTCTCGATATCCTTGCTCTCGGTGCCGGGCTTGATGTCCTTTACCAAAACGATGTCGTGCTCGCCAACACTGATAACGTAATCCTTAGACTTATCCGGGAACATATTTTGGAGCATCTCAAAGGGCATCATATCGGTCTTTCCGTAGAACTTGATGAGGAATACGATGCGCATCTCCTCGGTGTTGAAATGAAGCTCCTTGGACTTGATATAAATATCACTGGGCAGGATATTGTCAAGGATGATGTTCTTGATAAAGGATCCCTTATCGTATTTTTCATCGTAAAGATTTTTGATATTACCGAGGGAAATTGCAAGAAGCTTGGACATCTTCTCTGCCATCTTGTCCTCTCCCTCAACGAATACGATATAGTCGGTCTTGGGACCATTGGTCATAGGACGGTAGGTATAGCCGCCCGTGGTGATAACATCGCTGGTGTAGTTCAGCTCATCGCGAACACCCTGACGGATCTCACCGATCTTGACCAATTCCGAACAAGCAATGATCACGCCGTTTTCGTCAATCACACCAATTACGCGATCAATAGCATCCTTCATCTGGTGGATCACACCCTGAAACAACCTGTTAGACATGTTTTTTCTCCTCTGTTTTCGTATAAATAGAAATACTCTTGTAGAATTATGCTTATATTTTACTACATTTTTTGTGATTTTTCAATAGGGTTCTTGATATTTTTCATAAAAATTTATATTTTTTTCGTTAAATCTGCATAGAATGTCAAAAAAACTTCAATTTTTATAAAACAATGGGAACAGACAACTTATTCGGTCAACTCCAGTTCGTAAACAAGACAGGCAAGAACGAATGCCGCTGCCGTTTCGGTGCGCAGGATTCGCTTACCAAGCCCAATCGGTCGCATTCCCGCCGCGATTGCCGCCGCCGCTTCTGCACGGGAAAAACCGCCTTCGCTTCCGATTACGATCGAAACCGTGGGCGCAACGCCATCTGCGATCTGTTGTTTTTTTTCGCGCAGAACCGATGCCAACGACTCGGTTCCGTCGCCCTCATAGCAAAAGAGCGAAATATCTGCTTGGGAAGCCTGTGCGATCGCCTCACAGAAGGATAAAGTTGCGTGCACGTCGGGAATGACACCCCTGCCGCACTGCTTTGCCGCCTCATACGCGATCCGCTTTCTGCGCTCCACCTTCTTTTCCTCTGCCCCATCCTTTGCGCGTGCAATGCATCGCTCACTCTCAAAGGTGGTGATCTCGGAAACTCCGCATTCCACCGCCTTCTGGATCACCGAATCAAGCTTGTCCCCCTTGGGGAGTGCCTGAAAGAGCATCGCACGATAGGGCGGCTCGGTGTCACTGTGCGACGTTTGCAGAACTCTTGCGCGAACACAGTCGGGTAAGAACTCGGTCAACTCACACTCATATTCAAATTTTTGCATATCGCAAACCGTGATCCGCTCCCCTACCGCCATACGCAACGATCGGGAAACATGATGCGCATCGTCCCCTGTAAGGGTTACGAAACCATCTGCGATTTGGTCTTTCCGCACAAAAAATCTCGGCATAATACCCTCTCAAAAATCAGACTGCTAATATTATACTACAAAGTGCCCAATTCGTCAATAGCTTTTTTGTATTTTTTGTCATCAAAAATAGGCTTTTTTCATTTTTTAGAAAAATATTTATAGTCTTTATTCACAAAAGAAGGTTGCAAAGAAAAAAGATTGTTACAAAGACAGCCTCTCTTCTTTATCCATATTGAAAATACACGGTGTAACCAAATGCACACCGTGTATTTTACTCTGTTATCATTCCATCAAAACAGGATCATACCGTTAATCCATACCTCCAGCATACCAAGAAGAAAACCGAGCAATGCTCCGATGACCCATCCAAACAACGTAAGAACCGTGGCAAGCACTTTCCATCCGGTTTTCCAAACGCCCGTCCAAGTCAGGATCAAACCGATCAAGGGTTGAAAGACAAGCATAGCAATGATAAACCATGTGCTATGATACCACGGAACAAACTGCACACGTCCGTTACCGCTTGCACGACGACGCTTGACCTTGACCTTTTTGCGGTTCCCTGCGCGAAACTCCTCGGGACACTCCTTGCCGCAAAAGGGACAGTTTGGCTCGGCAAAAAAGGTTTCACAATCCGGACATTTATTCAGTTCGGGATAATCGACGGCATCGGGATCCGAAAAGTAACCCAAATCTCTGCTCATGCTTCCCTCTCCTTTTTTCAGCAAAATCGTAATGAATATTTACTGCTTTTATTATAAACGAAATTTGTTGAAATGTCAAGTCTGTTGAAAAAAGTTCAGCTATTTTACAAAAAAGGAAGCCGATCATCGACTTCCTTTTTTTATTATTTTTTCAGCACGGCAAGACCGCACCAACCGTTGTCGTTGAGCTGTTCAACGATGCGATATCCGTTCTTCTCAAAGCATTCAATAACGTCCTGCGCACGCTCGGCAATGATGCCAGATGCCAAAAGCACCGTGTTTTCATGCATAAAGGGAGCTACGTCGGGCGTCATGCGAATGATAATATCGGCAACAATGTTCGCACAGATCAGATCATACGGCTTGCTTCGATCTGCCTGTCGCAAAAGATCCGACACCTCACAGGTGATGTTGGGAAGTCCGCTATCCTTGATGTTCTCGTTTGCCACGCGTACCGCCATGGGATCGATATCGTAGGCACGGCACTCACCTGCTCCAAGACGCGACGCGCAAATGGCAAGAATGCCGCTACCTGTGCCAACGTCCAACATACGGCAACCCGGCTTGGTGTATTTTTCGAGCATCTGAATCACCAGACGCGTGGTTTCGTGTGTTCCCGTACCAAACGCCATGCCGGGATCCATGCGCACGATCAACTCGCCCTCTGCCGCCTCGTATTTCTCCCATGCGGGAACGATAACCAAACGGCTACCGATCTTGATGTGCTTATAATACGCCTTCCAAGAGTTTGCCCAATCCTCCTCGTTAACACCTACCGTTTCCAATTTTGGATCGGTCAAGCCAACGCTTGCAAAACGCTCACGAAGAAATGCCACACATTCGGGCACACTGCGCTCGGCAGGCAGATAAACCGATACCGAAGCAATGGTCTTATCGGCATTGAGAATGCTTTCGTCGATCAAATCGCCGTAGCAGGTCTTCAGGTCAATGTCGCTATAGTCCTCGATCTGCAGGTTGTTGGATACCATGCTCATGATGGCGGTCAGTTCGTCCAGCTCGTCAAGTGGAACCGTAACGCGGATCTGCGTCCATTGCGTATCGGCACCGTAATCACCGCATAAGTAGTCTTGATCTACCATGTCCACTCCTTATTTACCAAAAATCTTTTTGAAGAATTGCTTGTGCTTTGCGTAGTTGCTCTCGCCGCAGCTATCGGCAAACGCCTTCATCGCATCCTTTTGCTTCTCGTTCAAGCCCTTGGGAATCTCTACGTTAACCGTAAAGATGAGATCGCCTCTGCGACCGTTACCGTTGACGTAAGGAATACCCTTCCCTTTGAGGGTAAAACGGGTTCCGGGTTGGGTTCCCTCGGGAATGGTGTGCTTGACGTTGCCCTCCAGGGTGGGAACGTCGATCTCGGCACCAAGCGTTGCTTCGGCAACCGTCAAGGGTACCTCGCAGTATATATCGTATCCCTCACGGTCAAAAATACTGTGATTTCTTACCGAAACCATCATGATCAGGTCGCCCGCAGGACCACCGTTTCTGCCGTCATTACCCTGTCCGCGCAAAGCAATGCGCTCACCGTTGTTGATACCTGCCGGAATCGATACGGTCAACTTCTTGTTCTCGCGCGTCTGTCCGCTACCGCGGCATTTGTTGCAAGGATTCTTAATGATCTTACCCGTACCTCGGCAAGCATCACACGCCGCCGTGGATTGGAACGACATACCGCCCATACGTTGAACGCGGCGAACCTGTCCGGTGCCGTGGCATACCGTACAGGTTTCTACGTCGCTTCCGCCGGCACCATTACAGTCGCGGCAACGGCAAACGCGATTGTAGGAGATATCCTTTTTGACGCCAAATGCCGCTTCCTCAAAGGTAATGGTAACGTTGACACCGATGTCGTCGCCCGGTACAGGGCCGTTGCGCCGGCGTTGACCGCCGCCAAAAGCTCCGCCAAACATACCGCCCAGGATGTCGCCAAGATCACCAAAATCTCCAAAACCGCCAAATCCACCGAATCCGCCGTCGCCGCCACCCATAGCAGGATCAAACGCCGCATGACCGAACTGGTCGTATTTTGCACGTTTATCTGCATCCGAAAGCACCTCGTATGCCTCGTTTGCCTCTTTGAATTTTTCTTCCGCAACCCTATCCCCCGGATTGGTATCGGGATGGTATTGTTTTGCAAGCTTATAATATGCTTTTTTCAAGGCACTCGCGTCGGCATTCTTGTCAACGCCAAGCACCTCGTAATAATCTCTTTTATCTGCCATGTTATTCCTCTGCTTGATAGATCGTGGGGAAAGAATCATTTTGTATTGAAAGGGTACTTTCCCCGCGCCCTATCCATCCATAAAATGTATTTTGGAGTCCAACCAAAAAACAGGCTTCAGCCGCCCCCACAAAATACTGTGGGGACGGCTATTGCGCTCATCGAAAGCGATCAGTTGTTGGAATTATCCTCAAAATTTGCGTTGTAGTAGGTGCCGTCCTGTGCGCCGCCCTGTGCGTTGGGATCGCCGCCCATATCCGCACCGTTTGCCTGCGCCTGTGCGTAAAGCTTCTCGGAGATCTTATAGAAGGACTTCTCTACCGCCTCGGTATCGGCTTTAATTGCCTCAACGTCACCGCCCTTCAGGGTTTCCTTCAGCTTTTCGATGGCATCCTTCACCTCTTGTACGTCTGTAGCATCTGCCTTGTCGCCAAGCTCGGTCAGGGTCTTTTCGCTCTGGAAGATCATCGACTCTGCGCGGTTTCTTACGTCAACCGCTTCCTTTGCCTTCTTATCTTCCTCGGCATACTTCTCGGCATCCTTTACAGCGCGATCAATATCCTCCTGGCTCATGTTGGTGGAGGAGGTGATGGTGATATGCTGCTCCTTGCCGGTGCCCTTATCCTTAGCGGTAACGTTTACGATACCGTTTGCGTCAATGTCGAAGGTAACCTCGATCTGCGGTACGCCACGGGGGGCGGGAGTAATACCGTCGAGAATGAATCGGCCGAGCGTGGTGTCGTTGGCAGCCATCTCGCGCTCACCCTGCAGAACGTGGATCTCAACAGAGGTCTGACCGTCTGCCGCAGTGGAATATACCTGGCTCTTCTTTACGGGGATGGTGGTGTTACGGTCGATGATACGGTTGAAAACACCGCCAAGTGTTTCGATACCAAGCGACAGAGGCGTAACGTCAAGCAACAACAGATCCTTGACCTCACCGCCAAGTACACCGCCCTGAATTGCCGCACCAATAGCTACGCACTCGTCGGGGTTGATGCCCTTGAAGGGATCCTTGCCGATAAACTTCTTAACTGCCTCCTGAACGGCGGGAATACGGGTAGAACCACCAACCAGGAGAACCTTATCGATCTGATTCACCGAAAGACCTGCGTCTGCAAGTGCCTTCTTGGTGGGGACCATGCTTCTCTCAACGAGATCTGCAGTGATCTTATCGAACTCTGCACGCGTCAGAGTTGCCTCAAAGTGAAGCGGGCCCTCTGCGGTTGCCGTAATAAAGGGCAGGTTGATGGAAGTGCTGGTCATGCCGGAAAGCTCGATCTTTGCCTTCTCTGCTGCATCGCGCAATCTTTGCAGAACCATCTTATCCTTACGCAGATCGATTCCGTTCTCTCTCTGGAACTGCTCGGCCATCCAATTGATAACGCGTTGGTCAAAGTCGTCACCGCCAAGACGGGTGTCACCGTTGGTAGCAAGAACCTCAAATACGCCGTCGGAGATCTCCAGGACCGATACGTCGAAGGTACCGCCGCCCAAGTCGAATACCATAATCTTCTGGTTGTCTTCCTTATCCATACCGTAAGCGAGAGCCGCCGCGGTAGGCTCGTTGATGATACGAAGCACCTCAAGTCCCGCGATCTTACCTGCATCCTTGGTTGCCTGACGTTGTGCATCCGAGAAATATGCGGGAACCGTGATGACCGCCTGGGTAACCGAAGTACCGAGGTAGCTCTCTGCATCTGCCTTCAACTTCTGCAGAACCATTGCGGAAATTTCCTGAGGGGTATATGCCTTATCGTCAATGGTCTTCTTGTAGCCGGTACCCATCTCGCGCTTGATAGAAATGATGGTGCGGTCGGGGTTGGTGATGGACTGTCTTTTTGCAACCTGTCCTACCATTCTCTCACCGGTCTTGGAAAAAGCAACGACCGAAGGGGTGGTTCTTGCTCCCTCGGGATTGGGGATAACGATCGGCTCGGAGCCTTCGTAAACCGCCACACAAGAGTTGGTAGTACCCAAGTCAATACCAATAATTTTTCCCATAATAATAAATCCTCCAATAATATATAAAAGATAATTGTTAACGAATGTTGTATCTTAATCAGTTTGCGACCTTGACCATTGCGTAACGAATGACCTTGTCACCTTTGGCATAACCCTTTTGAAAGACCTCAACGATCTCGGATTCACCGTACGCCTCGTCCTCCACGTGCATGACCGCGTTGTGAAGATTGGGATCAAAAGTCTTGGTTTCGATCTCATTGATGCCCATTTTGGAAAGTGCATCATCAAACGCCTTCGCCGTCATTTCAAGCCCCTTCTTGACCGCCTCCAAATTATCCGATTTGCTTGCGCGCTCCAGATTATCGAGAATCGGCAGAATGTTGGCAATGCAATCGGCATAGGCGTCGGCGTAAACGCCCTCGCGCTCCTTTGCGCTTCTCTTGCGGAAGTTGTCGTATTCCGCCATCATACGCATATATTTATCCTCGGCAGACTTTGCGGCTTCCTCATTGGCTTCCAATTGTTTTTTCATCTCCGCCAACTCGGCTTCCAACTTTTTCTGCTTCTTTTTGTCGCTCTTTTCCGACTTGGAATCAACTGCAGAAGCGGTTTCCTCGGTCAATTCGGTCGTATCAGCGGTCGTCTTTTTCATTTCCTCCATTGGGAGTTCCTCCGTTTAACTGTTTGTTCGCGTGTATCATATCGGCAATGTTACCGCTCAACCCCTCAAGTGTTGCAAGCACTTTGGCGTAATCCATGCGGCGCGGTCCCAAAATACCGATGGCACCAACCGTCTTACCGTTCTGTACGATCGGCTTGAAGACCAGTGCGGAATTATTCATGACCTTGACCTCGCTCTCCGAACCAATCAAAACGCTGATGTCGTCGTTCTGCGTTCTCGAAACGAGATCCAGAATATCTTCCTTCTTTTCAAGTGTTCCCAACAACTCCTGCAATTGCCCTACGTCACTGTATTCGGGATACTGCAACAGTCGGTCAATACCGCTAATGCGCATCTCTCCCTCATTCACCTCGTTGAGCAAGCGATAAACGGTTTTGATGGCAGGACCAACCAAAGAGGCATCCGCCCCCATCGCACCCTCTGTCCGCATGATAATGGGAAGCGTGATCTCATCTGCCGAAAGTCCCGTCAGGTTCTCGTTGAGCGCAACCGAAAGCCGCGCAATAGTCGCAGGCGTTGCAACAATGTCGCCACGCACGTGCTTGCTCTTGACCGCACCCGTAGAGGTAACGGCAACAAGAATGTAATGATCGGGTTCCAGATAAATGGCATCAAACTTTGTAATACTGACCGCACGGATACGCGGTTTGATGGCAATGCCCGTATAGTTGGTGAGATTGGAAGCAAGATTGGATGCCGCCAAAAGAATCTGATCAAGCTCTCCCATCTTCGCTCGCAACAAATCGTTGATCTGCGCAATCTCTCCGGTGGTCATTGCATAATGCTCGATCAGAGAGTCAACGTAGAAACGATACCCAAGTTCACTCGGCACACGTCCTGCTGATGCATGCGGTTGCTCAAGATATCCCATCTCCTCCAACTCCGCCATTTCGTTGCGAATGGTAGCAGACGAGCATCCCAACTGCTGATTTTGGAGAATATATTTGGAACCGACAGGCCCACCGCCCTCAATATGAGCATCTACAATCGCTTTTAATATCTGCTTTTTTCGCTCACTTAATCCGCGATTTACCAAATCCATGCCAAAAAATTCTCCTTTCCTGTGTTTTTTGCCTCTCGTTTTAGCACTCTTTTGTGTTGAGTGCTAATTCATGCTATAAATTTACCACTTTTTTATCACTTTGTCAAGTGCTTTGCTCCATTTTGTTGTGAATATTTTGTAAATATCTCGTTTGAGTGCTAAAATTCCACCTTTGATCGTCTTAAAAATCCACAACACGCCGCTTTTCTTTTTCTTTCTTTTCTAAAAAGATTTTTATCCTATTGCAATCCGATTTTGGTTGTGTTATAATAAATGAAAGAAAATCGATCATAACAATCCCTTGATACAGGAGGCTTTTCTATATGGAACCGACACGCGTTTCTTCCGAATTTCTTACCTCAATCCGCTCGGCAGAGTATCCGAACGGACAAATGAAGCTGGTGATTTGCACCAAGCGCGTTTGCAATTCCGCAAAACTGACCATCGCAGACACCGAATGCGCGGAGTTCTTTAACGACGTCGAGCCGTTTGATCCCTACACTCACGTTTTTTGGTTTCCCCGCGAACTGTTGACCAAAGCGCAACCCTTCCGCATGACCTTTCGTAATACCGATAAAAAGAGCCCCTACTTCAGAGAAGTCGGGGAGATCGGCGTGGTGGAAGCTCTCTACTCCCCCGATTTTGAGGAGGATCTGAACAAAGCGATTGCGGCGGCAGACAACGGCATCAAGATCCAATCGGTTGCCGAAACCGAGGTTGCCGACGGCATTATTTCCCGCACCTATGACTGTGTCGACAACAACGGTGATCCCGTAAAGATGTTCGCACTCTTTGCGGACGCAAAAAAGGCATCGATGATGACGGGAACCGCCGACAACGGATATGCCCCCAACGAAAGCATTCAAACCGTAATGGAGCAAGCCCAAGCGGCAATTCGCGACGGTGAGTCGGTGGTTGCCGCAACCAATGCTGACTTTTTCGATATGTTTGGCGATTGTTCGCCTTCCGGACTGACACTGAAGGACGGAAAGATCCTATCCAACATCAACCAAACGCGTGCCTTCTTCGGTGTTACCAAAGACGGAACACACGTGATCACCTCACTTTTGGAGGATCCTGACGTACTCTCTACCCTTGCGCACGCCGTAGCCGGCAGGGATATCCTGGTGCGAGACGGAGAGTGCTTTGACGTTGGCTCGCTGGAGGCATTTGGTGAGCGCCGCCATCCCCGCACCTGCGTAGGTCTTTTCCCCAATAACGATTTTGTCATTCTGGTCGTAGACGGCAGAATCCCCGGCTACTCGCACGGTGCAAGCCTTTGCGACCTGATGCAAATCATGAAGGGCTTCGGCGTATCCAAGGCAATCAACCTTGACGGAGGCGGATCCTCCACCATGATCGTCAAGCAGGACGGCGCCTTGACCATGCTCAACCATCCCGCCGATCTCCATAAACCGTTGGAAAAGCTGATCCGTCCGGTATACAATACCGTTTTGGTGG
>JAZRGI010000298.1:0-8247 GCA_045644105.1 Eubacteriales bacterium
CTGCGGCTTTTCCTCGTATCATCGCCAAGCGAACACTTTATGAAATCGAGGAAGAAATTCGCAAGGTATACGAATTGAATATGGTGCGCATTACGCCGCGTTATCCGTCCTCTTTCTTCGGTCTTGAGTGTATTCCGGATCTTTTGATGGAAACCAACCGCAGGGGAATCGTTGCCAACGGCTTTTTTAACCGTTGTGAGTACCGTTTGACGGCGGATCGCTTGAAGATCGAGATTCCCTTCTCGGATAGCGGCGTAGATTTGATCTACAATGCAAAAACACCGCAGTTAATGGAGGAAATTCTGCGCGACGAATTCGGAGTCACGATCCACGTTGAGATCTGCCGTATGGAAAATTTCGATGCGAGTGAATTTCAAAACAGTCTTGCGATGCAACAACGCGCACTCGAAAAGGCTGCCGCCGCTGCAGAGGTCGAGTATCGAAGAATGCAACAACAGGCGCAGACGCGTGCGGATACTGCAAGCACGGCAGACGAGCAGGAAATGCTTCCGAGAGCCTCCTCTATTTATGAGGGTGACGTCGTTCCCGTGATTGAGGGCGGCTTGTGCAAGATCGGCTTCAGTACCTTTGATATTTCATCTCCCGAATTCGTTATGGGAGAGTCGTTTGATATTCAACCGATTCCGATCGCCTCTATTTCCCGTCCCGTGCGCAATATCGTCATTCTCGGAGAAGTCTTCAATCTGCAACGGGAGGCAAATCGCGCGGGTGATAAATTTGACGTCAGTTTCGATATTTTTGACGGCAACACCTCCATTGAGCACCGTTCCTTTGGTATGGATCCCGAATCGGCAAACGAACTGTGCGGTATCATTAAGAACGGTAGTGTGGTTGCCATGCGCGGGTATGCCAAAAAGACTACGCGAAAAGGAAAAGAGGACGTTGACTTTACCTTCTTCTATACCGATATCGCCAAGATCTCCAAGCTCTCCCGAAAGGATAATGCTTCCAAAAAGCGCGTAGAGCTTCACCTACATACCAATATGTCCACGATGGACGCTTTGATCCCACCCGACGTCGCCATTAAAACGGCGCTCAAGTGGGGACATCCCGCCGTTGCCATTACCGATCACGGAAACGTACAGGGCTTTCCGGAGGCAATGATTGCATACGAAAAAAATGCCGGAAAAGATAGCCCGTTCAAGGTCATTTACGGCATGGAAGCATATTTCGTCAACAATACTGCAGGAGCGGTTTCGGGCATCTGTGATCCCGATTTTAATGCCGAATGTGTTGTTTTTGATATCGAAACTACCGGTCTTTCGGTGCAAAACTGTAAAATTACCGAGATCGGTGCGGTAAAGATCAAAAACGGTCAGGTGTTGGATCGCTTCAACACCTTTGTCAATCCTGAATGTCCCATTCCCGAAGAGATTGTCAAACTGACGGGAATTACCGACGACATGGTTGCAGACGCTCCTTTGGTTGCCGATGCGCTAAAGGCTTTCTTTGCGTTTATCGGTAACGATGAAGCAAAGGACACAAAGCCGCTTCTGATCGCGCACAACGCAAACTTCGATATCGGTTTTATTCGGCATTTTGCCGCGCTTTCGGGCTTGCCGTTCTCCAATCCGTATCTCGATACCGTCGCGCTTTCCAAGTATATCAATCCGGAATTCAAGAACCACAAGCTTGACACCATTGCGCAGGGATACAATTTGGGAGATTTTAATCACCACAGAGCCTGCGACGACGCCGAAATGCTTGCTATGATCTACTTCCGCATGGTTGAGATTATGGAAAAGATGGAGTTGCGTGATTTTAAGCATCTGCACAGTGAGATGACCGAAAAAGCCGATCCTTTGAAACTGAATACCTACCACCAGATACTCCTTGTAAAAAATCAGACCGGCTTGAAAAATCTGTACAAGTTGATTTCTATGAGCTATCTCAACTATTTCAAGCGCAATCCGAGAATTCCCAAAACCATGTTGGAAAAGCACCGTGAGGGTTTGATTGTCGGTTCGGCTTGCGAGGCGGGTGAATTGATCCGCGCGATTCTTGAAAACCGCCCCGAGGCGGAGATCGAGGAGATTGTCAATTTTTATGATTATCTGGAAATTCAACCCATCTGCAACAACCGTTTCTTGATTGCAGAAGGTAAGATTGCCGACGATGAGGGCTTGCGCAATCTGAATCGCCGCGTGGTAGAGCTTGGAGAACGATACAAAAAGCCTGTCTGCGCCACCTGTGACGCGCATTTTCTGAATAGTGAGGACGAGCTTTACCGTAAGATCCTTCTTGCGGGCATGAAGTTCAAAGACTATGATAAGGACGTCGGTATTTATTTCAGAACCACCGAAGAGATGTTGGAGGAATTCACCTATCTCGGTGAGGAAAAGGCTTATGAGGTGGTTGTTACCAATACCAATATGATTGCCGATCAGATCGAGCGTGTGCGTCCCATTCCCGAAGGCTCTTTTACACCCGAAATGGAAGGTGCAGAGCAAGAGCTTCAGGATATGTGTTGGGAGCGTGCCAAAAGTATGTACGGCGATCCGCTACCCGAGCTTGTAACGGCACGTCTTGACAGGGAATTGACGTCGATTATCAAAAACGGATTTGCCGTGTTGTATCTGATTGCGCAAAGACTTGTGCATTACAGTGAGGAGCAGGGATATCTTGTCGGATCGCGTGGATCGGTTGGCTCGTCCTTTGTTGCAACGATGGCGGGTATTTCCGAGGTAAACCCCTTGCCGCCACACTATTATTGTCCCAATCCCGCCTGCAAGCACAGTCAATTCTTTACCGATGGTTCTGTCGGTTCGGGCTTTGATCTTCCCGATGCGGTCTGCCCCCGATGCGGTACCAAGTACAAGGCGGACGGACACGATATTATGTTTGAAACCTTTTTGGGCTTCTACGGCGATAAATCGCCCGATATCGACCTGAACTTTTCGGGTGACGTGCAGGGAAGAGTCCACAAATATACCGAGGAGTTGTTTGGTGAGGGACACGTGTTCCGCGCCGGCACACTCGGTACACTTGCCGACAAGACGGCTTACGGATACGTTGCAAAATACGTAGAGCAAAAGGGTATTAGCCTGTGCCGCGCCGAAATGAACCGCTTGGTTATGAACTGCGTCGGTGTCAAAAAGACGACGGGACAACATCCCGGAGGTATCATTGTTGTTCCGCAGAAATACGATGTTTATGATTTTACACCGGTTCAACATCCCGCGGACGATCCCAACTCGGACATCATCACCACGCACTTTGCGTTTTCTTATCTGCATGATACCATTCTGAAGCTTGACGAGCTTGGACACGATATGCCAACCAAATATAAGTGGTTGGAAACCTTTACCAACTCTTCGGTGCTTGACGTTGCGATGAACGACCGATCGGTTTACGACCTCTTTGAGTCCACCGCGCCGCTCGGCATCAAGCCGGAGGATATTGAAGGTTGTACCATTGGTACTTACGGTCTTCCCGAACTCGGTACGCCGTTCTTGCAGCAGGTGCTTTTGGATGCAAAACCGCGAAATTTTGCCGACCTGCTTCAGATCTCCGGTTTGACACACGGAACCGACGTATGGCTTGGCAACGCGCAGGATCTCATCAAGGACGGTATCTGTGATATTTCGCAGGTTATCGGTACGCGTGACGGTATCATGTTGGATATGATCCGCCATGGACTTGAAAACTCTATGGCGTTCAAGATCATGGAGGCGGTGCGAAAGGGAAAGGGCTTGACACCCGAGTGGGAGGCGGCTATGCGTGAGCATAACGTTCCCGAATGGTATATTACCTCTTGTAAAAAGATCAAATATTTGTTCCCCAAAGCGCACGCGGCAGCATACGTTATGTCGGCGATCCGACTTGCGTGGTATAAGGTACATCAACCGGTTGCATTCTACTGTACGATGTTTACCGTCGCGCCAAACGGCTTTGATGCAACCATCGTCAGAGGCGGAAAAGGAAACGTAGTTGCAACCATGCGTGATATCCAAAAGCGAGGAAAAGAAGCCTCTCCCAAGGAGCAGGCAAGCATTACGGTTTTGCAGTTGATCAACGAGGCAATGGCAAGAAAGATTCGTTTCTTACCCGTAGACCTTCAAAAATCGCATTCTTACGTCTTCCAACCCGAAGACGGTGGCATTCGTATGCCGTTTTCGTCCTTGCCGGGACTTGGAGAGAACGCCGCGCAGAACATCATTACCGCACGTGACGAGGAGCCGTTCTTCTCGGTTGAGGATCTGCAGATCCGCGCAAAGTTGAGTAAATCGGTCATTGATATGCTCCGCGCCAACGGCGTTTTGGATAACGTTAGCGAAACCGATCAGTTGACCATGCGTTTCTGATCAAAAAACTCCCTTATTGCCAAAAGAAGGCGGTGGGGGAGTGATCAAAAAATCAAAACAAAAAAGCAGAGCAGGTACTTCGGCAAAACGCCGATTTCTTGCTCTGCTTTATTTGGTTGAAGATTACTTCAGGTTTTCAATAACACGGTCAACCCATGCAAAGATCTCTGCTTTTTCCTCGGGCTTTACCGAGCCACCGATGATCGGCAGACCACCCTTAACAAAGAGAACCTCATCAATTACGTTGGTTCCTGCCTCGCCGAGAATTTCCTTCAGACGATCAGCCGCCTTTGCGTCGCCATCGATCATCAGTGCAACGTTTTGAGCACGTGCTTTGGTCAACTCACGACAGAACAGACGAACCGAATCGCTAACGTCGCCCTTTGCGGAGATTGCGAGGATGACAATTCTTTCCTTGTCGCAGGAATACGCGGGGGGAATTGCATCTACGGAGTTGAACGCAAGCTCATACTTTTCCTTGATAGCGTTTGCGATATTAACGATTTTCTTCTTGCCGGAAGCATGAAGAATTCTCATTTTAATTGCCATGGTTTATATCCTCCATTTGTTATGATAGATGAGTATATTATACCATACTTTCATCAAAAAAACCATACTTTTACAGGAGAAAAATAGAAAAAATTGTAAATATTTGTTCATATTCCAAAAAAGCTCCAATCCATATAAACACTCGGCAATTAAGCTAATCGGTGCTTTTTTTATCATTTCGGCAGGGCGGGGAAGTAAGCGAAACGGAGCAGAGATGAAGATGAACAGGGAAGGGAGGCAAGCTCTCCCCTGCTTGTTTAAGGCGTCAATTCAGATGAGCAAGCGAAGATGGTCGGTTGATAAAGCTGCCCTGCAAAATATGAAGAAAATTGCAACTTGAGAACATGGTATCATTCCGGTTCAAGGATGACACGTAATCTATCTTTGTCCGGACAGTTTTGCCTCACACTAAAAAAATTCAATCAAGCCCCAAAACAGGAGCAGTCTTCCACGGTTATAATACCTATGTGAAATGCACGTGGAAAGGCGCTCCCCTTGACAACTTGATGAAATTTTGGTATACTGTACATACTCGAGAGAGAGGTGTCCGTCACCCATACAATTATACAAAATGAAAATTTTGTATAATTGGGGGAGGAATAAAAGGAAAATATAGCGGTTTTTACCGTGTTTTATCGTTTCTTGGATAGCAGTTTTGTAGACATCTTTATTTTCTTTATTTATTACCGACTCTTCTTGGTTGATCGAAAAAAACTCCGTACCACTTAAGGCACGGAGTTTTTTTACGAATTTTTTTGTGGAACTTTGATTCTTTCTACCATTAGTGCGTATTATAATCCGTTGCGCTCCAGAGCCTTTAGAAAATCAAAGTGTTTATATATTCTGTACTCAAAAATGCGATCACCGGATTCCAATTGACGTTCTGCCGGACCGTTCTTTGCAAACACACTACTGTTACACGGGCAAATTACCAAGATTTTGTTTGAAGTATCATCGGCGTCAAACTCGTATGGTTCTACGGTAATATGGCTCCACCAAATATAAAATTTTGAATATTCAACCAAGCCATCCTCGTGTAAATAGATCGGATTCTTTCTTTGTGTGCCGCCGATGAACCGAATAACATACTGACTTTGGGAATCCTTGATTGTTATTTGACAATCCAAGCTTGAAAAAAACACGCTCAAATAAGGATGTCCGCTTATCATGAAGTCGCGATGATCTCTTTTACATACGCTATGAACTCCGCAAATCAATTTTCTGCGACAAATCAACACACATCCATATTGTATCGACATCCAAAGCAACAGCAGTGCCGCGGAAATGATCAGGAATGCCAACCAATACAGATAAAACAACTTGAAAAAGCCGGTTAACATCGGATATACAATGGATAAAAGATATGCACCGATCAACCAAATCGGTACTGTATAGCTAAGTTGTATCAAAAGCTTGCTCAACGGTGATTTTTCGTCTTGATTTCCCTTTATATTCTGTTCCCACCAACCGAGTGTGGAAAGATAAGCCACGAAATAAAGAAGCACAAACAACAACAGAGTTGCACTGATTGAAAGCAATTGCCTGTTTGTCGGAAGATCATTGAAAAATCCTTTTTTTAAAAAAGAAATTGGCGGAAAGATCTGAAATAAAGAAGTGCAAACCAAAAGTGTGGCGCATTCTATCCAAAAAGCCGATGACCTCATAATGAAACCGCACTTTTGAAGAATAGACGGAGCGCTTCGGTTCTCTTTGTAAAAACGTTGCTTTAATTTGAAATGATGAAGTTGAAACACGCTTGATAAAGAGAAAAATATCAAAAAGCTATACACACAACTTACCTGAAAATACAGTTGTGTATTCCAGAATCCCGGGATATTGTTTTCAAAAGTGGTCGTTTGTAAGCATAACCATGCCAAAATCGAAACAACAACGTACAAAATGTATAATGCTACTATGCGTCCGATAACGAGCCCGTGCTTTATCACTTTATTCATTTCATTCCTCATTTTCCACTTATTTGGTAATCTTTTTATTAATTATAGCATGTGCTCTGTTTTTTGTCAAGTAACCAATGGTTGATTCGGACAGTTGTCTTGCTTAAATTGCAACTTGCCATTGACTCGGATATAGAAAAAGCCTCTCCATTGTTGATTGCGGAAGGCTTTTTGTGTGACATTTTGATAATAGAACTTTCTCTGCGTCGGCAACACGTTTTATAGAAAACGATGTTCCCGGACTTGACAAATAACGGTTTCTCTTGTATAATATTATTATAATATAAGATGAAAGCTTGGGCATCAAAGCGCTTTTGATAGGCTCTCTTTTGAACGATTGATGGTGCGGTTTTGGCTTTGAATTATACAAAATTTTCATGCATTTACCTGTGTGGATTTTCCTTGCTCCAGGTATTTTTGTTTTGTGGCTTCGCCACCGCGCAAATGGCGTTCTTGCTTGTTTTTATTTAAAACAACTTGCACCTCTTGCCAAAGTCCTTTATTGATGCTTTTGAGCGCTTCGGTAACATCCTTATGTACGGTGCTTTTGCTGACACCGAACACCTGTGCCGTAGCCCTTACTGTAGCTTGATGTTCAATAATATATTCTCCAAGAGTGACACAGCGTTCCCTTCCGCCAACGTCGGATATAATCATGACCTTTTCCCCTTTGCATTGATAGCTTTTTGCTACCATTATATGTTGCATGAGAAGAATTTTAGAATAAGAATGGATAAAAACATCATGAATCAAAAGGAAAAATTGAAATTTGCAGATTCCAATATTTTAGAAGGAATGACCTCCATATCTGCGCTTTTAAATACCGAAGCAGACAACGACAGACGCATCAACCGTATTCTGATCGACGCTTCAAAGCGTCGATCCAAGACGGCGGAAATCGGATTTTTAGTTGCCAAATCGCATGAGCTTGGCTTTTCAATTGAGTTTGTAGATGCCGAAGAGATCGATCGCTTGACAATTGGTAACTCTCACGGCGGCATCATCGCCTTTTGCACCGAAAGAAGCTTGCCTCATCTGGCAGCAGACAAAATTGTTCCAAACGGCTTTTACGTTTTTTTGGAAGGTGTTGAGGATCCGTACAATTTCGGTTATACACTGCGCTCACTTTATGCGGCGGGTGTCAACGGTATTGTCTTGCCACCGCGGAACTGGATGACGGCAGCAGGAGTTGTAGCGCGTGCATCTGCGGGAACTTCGGAGTTGATCCCCATGTATACGGCAGAGCCTGACGACGTAATTTCAACCTTCAAATCTGTCGGTTATCAGGTGCTATGCGCCGGTATTCGTGACTCTGTTTCAATATTTGACGAGTGTTTTACCTATCCGGTTTTGCTGGTGATCGGAGGCGAAAAACGCGGTATTTCGCGGCATATTTTGGATCAATCTGACAAAATCGT
>JAZRGI010000299.1:0-5171 GCA_045644105.1 Eubacteriales bacterium
CGACGACCACCGCTATATCCAGTCGGTGTGTAAGAAGCACGGCGTCTATTTCTCCCGCCCCGGCAACGGCATCTGCCATCAGGTGCATCTGGAGCGCTTCGGCAAGCCCGGCAAGACCCTCATCGGCTCGGACAGCCACACCCCCACCGGCGGCGGGAACGGGAAGCTGGCTATGGGGGCAGGCAATGAGCGGCTTGAGCGACGAAAGATCGATATCAATGACACGGTCGTAAATCGCGTCGGCATCGCTCTCGAGCGGTCGGTAATCGCCTTCTCTTCCCTCTGCCGCGAGGAAGGCGCGGGTAATCTCATCCGAGGGGAAGATCGACGTGGTAGCGCCCAACTCGGTCCCCATGTTGGTGATGGTGGCTCTTTCGGGAACCGAGAGCGTCTTGATGCCCTCGCCGCCCCACTCGATGATCGAGCCGACACCGCCCTTGACCGAAAGGATGCGCAAAATTTCAAGACTGACGTCCTTTGCCGTGACGAAGGGGCGCAGCTTGCCCGTGAGATTGACCTTGATCATCTTGGGCATGGTGATGTAATAGGCGCCGCCGCCCATGGCGACCGCTACGTCAAGTCCGCCCGCGCCGAACGCGAGCATACCGATGCCGCCGCCCGTGGGGGTGTGGCTATCCGATCCGATCAGTGTTTTTCCCGGAATTCCGAATCGCTCCAGATGCACCTGATGGCAGATGCCGTTGCCGGGACGCGAGAAATAGATGCCGTGCTTTTTGGCGATCGATTGGATAAAACGGTGGTCGTCGGCGTTTTCAAAACCCGATTGCAGGGTGTTGTGATCGATATACGCCACGCTCTTCTCGGTGCGGACGCGATCGACACCCATTGCCTCGAACTCCAGATACGCCATCGTTCCGGTAGCATCCTGCGTCAAGGTCTGGTCGATGCGCAACGCGATCTCGCTTCCAACCGTCATATCTCCGCTGATCAGATGCGATTGAATGATTTTTTGTGCAATGGTAAGTCCCATGATTATGCCTTTCCTTTGTTTTGAATGTGTTCCTTTGCGTTTGCAATGTGCGCGCGCATCCGTTCCTCGGCAAGCGGTGCGTCGTGCGCCGCGATGGCGTCAAAGATGGCGCGATGCTCCAAGAACGAATTGGCGGAGCGAACCTCGTTTTCCACCGATGCCCGACGGTACTTCATCAGTTTCTTGTGCAGAGGCATCAGGGTATCGTAAAGCGGAATGCTTCCCGAGAAGCGATAGATGAGTTGATGGAACTTACTGTCCATACCGTTGATGCGGTCGGCATCGTGCTTGGGAACGTAAAATTCCTGCAGTTCGATGGTTTCTCTCAATTCCGCAAGCTCCTCGTCGGTAATGCGCGCGGCCGCCATTGCCGCCGCAAGTCCCTCGATGCGGATGCGGATCTCCAGAATGTCCTCCAGGTCCTGTTGACTGACACCGCGCACCAGAATACCGCGCGAAGTGATCTCAACGATATGCTCCTGTTCAAGACGGTGCACCGCCTCGCGGATCGGCGTGCGGCTTACTCCCAGGTCACTGACCAGCTTCATCTCGGTCAGGATCTCCCCCGGTGTATATTTGCCCGACAGAATATCGTTTTCGAGTCGCTCAAATACCTGCTCGGCAAGCGACACGGTTCTATGCTCTAACATTTTGCTTCCTCCTTATAATCTGACAAAGCGCTTGCCCGAAAGCTCCTCGATCTTCTCCTCCAATTCGGGAGTGGAGATCGAAGTCTGTCTGCCTTCTTCGTACTGCTTGTCGATCCATTCCTTGATCGAAACCACCAACGGATCGCGCTTGTCAACCGCTTCCTCGGCGGTCAAGCGATAGTTTTCGTTGATCCAATAAGCAATTCCGGCAAGTCCCGATGCCTTACCGATCTGCACGGTTGCGGCACGGTTCAAAATCTTTTTGGTATCGAAAATATTGTAGATCTCCTCATCCTTGAGAAGTCCGTCTGCGTGAATACCCGCACGGGTAACGTTGAAACTACGGCCGACAAAGGGCGTCATGGGCGGGATCTTGTAGCCCATTTCATGCGCAAAGTAGTCGGCAATCTCGGTGATCGCGGTGGGATCCATACCGTCGAGCGAGCCGCGCAAGCCTGCGTACTCGAATACCATCGCCTCAAGCGGCACGTTTCCGGTTCGTTCTCCGATACCGAGAAGCGAGCAGTTGACACCCGATGCACCGTAGAGCCACGCCGTGGTTGCGTTGGTGACCGCCTTGTAAAAATCATTGTGTCCGTGCCACTCCAGCATCTCACTGGGAACGTCGGCGTAGTGTTGCAAGCCGTAAATAATACCGGGTACGCTACGCGGAATGGCAACCTCGGGATACGGAATACCGTAGCCCATCGTATCGCAGGCACGGATGCGCACGGGAATGCCCGCGTCCTTCGACATCTTCATCAATTCGTTGACGAAGGGGACGACAAATCCGTAAAAATCGGCTCTTGTAATATCCTCCAAGTGACATCTTGGCATAACGCCCGCCTCAAACGCCTCGGCTACCGTCGAAAGATAGTAATCCATGCACTCCTTACGCGTCATCTTCATCTTTTTAAAGATGTGGTAGTCACTGCAGGATACGAGAATGCCCGTTTCGCGAATGCCGAGATCACGCACCAGCTTAAAGTCATCCTTACTGGCTCTGATCCAGGTCGTGATCTCCGGGAACTTGAGTCCGAGCGACTGACACTCGGCAACGGCATCGCGGTCTTTCTGACTGTATACAAAAAATTCGGTCTGACGAATGACACCGAACGGGCCGCCCAAGCGCGACATCAGTTTATACAGATCGACGATCTGCTTTACGGTATAGGGTTCTACCGACTGTTGTCCGTCGCGGAACGAGGTGTCGGTGATCCAGATATCCTCCGGCATACCGATCGGCACGCGGCGGTGGTTAAACGCAATACGGGGAACCTCGGTGTAAGGATAAACGTCGCGGTAAAGGTTCGGCTCCTCGACGTCCTGCAACGAGTATTTATAAGTTCTTTGCTCCAATAAATTGGTCTTGTTCGATATTTCAAGCATTTGTGTTCCCTCCTTTTGGGATTTGTGTATACAATTATACACCACAACGTCGTATTTGTCAATACCGATTTTGCACAAAACAAAGCATTTGACCGAAAAATTCTTGACAGATCGGTAAAAATCTACTATAATTATATAAGAAAATGCGGCGGCGCGGCTTTGCCGCCTCCTTTCTACACAAGGGAGGTGAGGATTGCTTTCACCGAGAGGACAATCCCTCCGTCATTTTCTTGCGAAAATGCCACCTCCCTTTACACAAGGGAGGCTAATGTTAGCATCGTCTCGGAAAATAAATTCTGTTTGTTATGCAAAGATTTTACCGCTGTTTTTTAGATGATCGCGGAACAAAAATAAGCCTCTCTTGTGTAAAGGGAGGCTAAGGTTAGCGTCATCTCGGAAAATAAATTCTGTTTGTTATGCAAAGATTTTACCGCTGTTTTTTAGATGATCGCGGAACAAAAATAAGCCTCCCTTGTGTAAAGGGAGGTGGGTCGCGTAGCGAGACGGAGGGATTGTTTTTGTAGCAAAAAATTGTATTGTGTTACAGCGATTATTGGCAGCGCCGCGAGGCGCCGCGCAAAAAGTCCCTACGAAAAAAAGAAAAAAAACAACTTCCCATAAGAAAGGAAAAACGATATGAAACTGATTATTGCATCCGATATACACGGTTCGGCGGCGTACTGCGCGCGCTTGATGGAAATGTACCGCAAGGAGGCACCCGACAGGCTTTTGTTGCTTGGAGATCTGCTCTACCACGGTCCGCGCAACGATCTTCCGTTTGACTACGCCCCCAAGCGTGTCATTGAAATGTTGAACGCCATCTCCGACAACCTGCTCTGCGTTCGCGGCAACTGCGAAGCCGAGGTCGATCAGATGGTTCTCTCCTTCCCCGTTCTTGCCGACTATGCCTACGTGGAGGTGAACGGCATCTCGATCTTTGCCACCCACGGGCATCTCTACTCCGAAACAAAACTCCCCCCCTTGAAGAAGGGCGACGTTCTGCTTTGCGGTCACACCCATATCAGCAGCTTTGCACGTTATGAAACTTTTACCTACCTCAACCCCGGCTCGGTTTCGATCCCCAAAGGCGGCACGCCGCACTCCTACGCCACGTTGGAGGGCAACCGTTTTGAATGGAAAACCCTGGACGGTATGGTCTACCGCACCGAGTTGCTTTGAGAAACACTATGAAAAAGAAGCTCAAAATCGTCATTTCTCCAGACTCTTTTAAGGGGAGCATCTCGGCGCGCGACGCATCGGAAGCCATTGCCCGCGGACTGAAGACGGGATTTGGTGGCACGGTCGATTCCGATCTTGTTCTGCTCCCCATTGCCGACGGCGGTGAGGGAACGCTTGACGCATTGGTAACCGACGACGCACGCATCGCGCTTTCGGTGACCGGCACGGGCGGCTCTCGCGTTTCGGCTTGTTACGGTTATCTTGGCGACACCGCCGTAATCGAAATGGCGCGTGCCGCCGGACTGACGTTGGTTCCCGAAGCCGAGCGCAACGCCGCTACGGCAACCACCCGCGGTGTCGGTGAGTTGATCCTCGATGCCCTCGATCGCGGCTACCGTCGCTTTCTTCTGACGGTTGGCGGAAGCGGAACCAACGATGGCGGTTGCGGAATGTTTGCGTCACTCGGCGCGCGCTTTTACGATGCCGACGGAAAGGCTTTTCTCCCCACGGGCGGCACGCTTGATCGCATCGCGCGCATCGACCTGTCGGGACTCGACCGCCGTTTGTATGATTCTCATTTCGTGATCGCTACCGACGTCAAAAACCCCTTATGCGGTGAAAACGGTGCCACGCGCGTGTATGCTCCCCAAAAGGGTGCCGACGCGATCGCGCTTGATGCTATGGAAGCCGGTATGCTTCATTACGCCTCGCTTCTGCGCAAGATTTCGGGACGTGACGTGACTGAGGTTGCCGGTTGCGGTGCGGGCGGCGGCATTTCGGCACCTCTGCTCGCCTTTCTCGGAGGCGAGATCGTTTCCGGGATTCATGCCGTTCTTTCGGCGCTCGACTTTGAAGAAGAGGTCACGAATGCCGATGCCGTCATCACGGGCGAAGGAAAGATCGACCGCCAAAGTCTTTACGGAAAAGCCATTAGCGGTGTTGCAGAGATCGCGCACCGACAC
>JAZRGI010000300.1:0-3314 GCA_045644105.1 Eubacteriales bacterium
AGAACAAACAAAAATTGCAGATCGTTCACTCCCCCAAGATGCAACATGGAGGCAAGATCCTTGTTGGGGATCTTCAAAAGTACCGTCGGAATAAAGGTGACGATGATACACTGCAAAAGCAACGGCGTACCGCGCACCACCCAGATCACCGTCTTCATCAACCACGAAAGCGGTTTGAACCGCGACATGGAAAAGAATCCGAAGATCAATCCAAGCGGAATGGCAATGAGTAACGTAAGCGCAAAAAGCTTCAGCGTAACGCCGAAGCCTTTGCACAAGTCGTATAAAATCGACCAGAAGTTCATAAAATCCTGTCCTTTATCGCTTATTCAACGGGGCAAACAATCTCCTCGCCGGCAGAGCCCTTCTCAACGATAACGATGGCGTTGGTTGCGTTTGCAATCAGTGCATCCTTGGTGTTACCGTACTTGGAAGCTTCGCTCTTCTTGACGATGGCAACCTGCTTGTTTGCAAGGTAAGGAACCGACATTGCCATGTTCTCACTTCTTTCGGGAGTAATGGTCATACCGTTCCATACCAGATCGATGGTACCGTTTTCAAGAAGCGCTTCCTTCTGATTCCAGTCGATCAGTTCGAATTCGATCGTAACGTTTACGCTATAGGTGGTGTTGAGATAGTTGACAACCGCCTTGGCAAGATCGATATCAAAGCCGACGAAGGTTGCGTTCTCGCCGTCGCCCTCGTGGTACGCGATGGGTGCGAACTCGGTGTAACCGATGATCAGCTTGCCCGATGCAACAACGTTATCCCAGGATGCGTCGGTTGCCGATGCGTTGGGGTTGACGGTGGCTGCCTTTACGAGATGCTCGGTGGTCAAGCCGTATTTTGCGGCCACGGTTGCGTAATCGGTGGCAACCAGAGCAATCATTGCCTCGTTGATCTTACCAATGAGAGCATTGTTGCCCTTCTTCGCGCCGATACCGTACTGCTCTTCTGCCAAAACCGCGCCCTCCAGAACCTGGTAGTCCTTAAAGGTTTCGGTGGAGTTCATATACTAGCCCGCCATAACCCACTCAATGACCGCGATGTCGGCGTCACCCTTGAGCAGACCGTTGAGCGCGTCAAGCTGCGAGCCGACCGTCAACAATTCTTTACCAAAGGTCAGATTCTGCTTATCCGAGCAGGATGCAAGACTGAAAACCATCAGCAGTGCGAGTACGAGTGTTAAAATCTTCTTCATTGTTTCATTCTCCTTAAACAATATTGAAAAAATCATTCGGGATTCACCCGGTTGCTTTAGTATTTTACCACACTAAAGCAGGTTTGTCAACACCCATTTTGATTTTTGTTGGAATGCACAAAAGAGCGACCTTTGTTTTGTTCAAAGCAACAATTTTTATATCCCAACAAAAAGTCGGGGTGTCATCCCGAACGGCGGCGAGGCAATAGCCGCATCAACTCGCAAGCCTCCATAGCCGCTTTTTCTTTGCAAGAAGGAGGCGCAAAGAAAAAATCCATCAAAAAGATGCCGCACAAACGTTATCGGTTTGTGCGGCATCGCGTCCTTCCCTATCGGAGGAAAATATTTTACCGTTGCTTTTCCCTATCCAACCACAGTTTCAGATATCTGCCGGTATGGGAGGCATCGATCTCGGCAAGCTGCTCGGGTGTACCGCAGGCAACCACCGTTCCGCCGCCGTCGCCGCCCTCGGGACCGAGGTCGATCAGATAGTCGGCACTCTTGATGACGTCAAGGTTATGCTCAATGACAAGCACGGTGTTACCACTGTCGCACAAGCGTTGCAGAACCTCCAAAAGCTTTGCAACGTCGGCGGAATGGAGTCCCGTGGTCGGCTCGTCGAGGATATAAACGGTTTTACCCGTCGCGCGCTTGGCAAGTTCGGTGGCAAGCTTGACGCGTTGCGCCTCACCGCCCGAAAGTGTGGTGGACGACTGACCGATCTTAATATAACCAAGACCAACGTCGTAGAGCGTTTGCAATTTTCTTTGAATGGCGGGAATGCCGTCAAAGAAGGCAAGTCCCTCCTCTACGGTCATGTCCAACACCTCGAAAATATTCTTTCCTTTATAATGAACGTCGAGGGTGTCGCGATTGTAGCGTTTGCCCTTGCAGACGTCGCAGGTGACGTAAACGTCGGGCAGGAAGTGCATCTCGATACACTTGACGCCGTCGCCCTCGCACGCTTCGCATCTGCCTCCCTTGACATTGAAGGAGAAGCGTCCCGCCTTGTAGCCCTTCGCTTTGGCATCCTTGGTCTGCGCAAAGAGATCTCGAATGTCGCCAAAGAGTCCGGTGTAGGTGGCGGGGTTGGAGCGCGGCGTGCGACCGATGGGACTTTGATCGATGCAAATGACCTTATCCAGATGCTCAAGCCCCTCGATTTCGCGGTATTTTCCGGCATAAGTGATGGCTCGGTTGAGATTTTGCGCTAATACCGGATAGATGATGCCGTTGACGAGCGACGACTTTCCCGAACCCGAAACGCCCGTTACACAGACGAAGCAACCGAGCGGAATATCGACGTCCACGCTCTTGAGGTTGTGGTGTTCCGCCCCTCTGACGCGCAAAAATCCGCCGTTTCCTTCCCTTCTTTTGGTGGGAGCCGCAATGCGTTTTTTGCCCGACAGATACGCGCCGGTGAGCGATGCGGGATCGTTTTTCACCTCATCGGGCGTACCCGCCGACACCACGCGCCCGCCGTGGATACCCGCGCCGGGACCGATGTCGACGATATAGTCCGCCGCCTCCATCGTTTCCTCGTCATGCTCGACCACGATCACGGTATTGCCGAGGTCGCGCAGGCGCGTGAGGGTTGCGATGAGCTTGGAATTGTCGCGTTGATGCAGTCCAATGCTCGGTTCGTCAAGGATATACAATACCCCCACAAGCGAAGAGCCGATCTGTGTGGCAAGTCGGATGCGTTGCGCCTCACCGCCCGAAAGCGTGCCCGCCTTGCGCGAAAGCGTCAGATAGTCAAGTCCGACACTGACAAGGAATCCGAGTCGCGCACGGATCTCCTTTAAGATCTCGGCGGCAATGGCGGCTTCGGTTTCGGTAAGTGTCAACGAATTGACAAAGGCAAGCGCGTTGACGATCGACATTGAGCAAAGCTCGTGGATGTTCTTCCCTCCCACCGTGACGGCAAGAGAAGCGGGCGAGAGGCGTTGTCCGCGGCATTCGGGACAGGGTGCCTCCTCAATGAACTGCTCATAATATTCGTTTCCGAGCATCTGTCGGCGGTTCCCGACCATCTGCACAATGCCCTCAAACCTGACCTTCTGATGATGCTCCTCGTGACCGTACCAACGGTAAATATCGTAAATAACGTCAC
>JAZRGI010000301.1:0-19144 GCA_045644105.1 Eubacteriales bacterium
GCTAAGGACATGGCAACTTGCCGCCGCTTATTCACCGTATTCTGCGATGTAGGGCAGATTGCGGAAGAGTTCGCCGCAATCCAAGCCGTATCCGATGACGAAATGATCGGGGATGGTAAAGAGAGAGAGATCGGCTTTGAAATCCACAACACGGCGGGAGGGTTTATCTAAAAGCGCCACTACGTGCAGGGAGAGCGGATTGCGGAGCTGAAGCATCTTAACGATGTCGTTCAAGGTTCTGCCGGTGTCAATGATGTCTTCGACGATCACCACGTGATATTGACTGATGTCTTGCTCCAGATCCATCGTAATCTTTACAACGCCGGAGGAAACGGTACCCTCATAATAGCTTTTTGCGCACATAAAGGCGATTTCGCAGGGAACACTGATGGCACGGCAAAGGTCTGCCATAAAGACGAATGCGCCCTTCAGAATGCTGACCAGAAGGATCGGTCTGCCGTCGTAAAGCTTGTCAATTTCGGCGCCCGCTTTGCAGATGGCGGCATCAATTTCTTCTTTGGAAATCAGTACGCGCTTGATACAACTATTAAAATCCTCGGTGGAACGAATTTCTTTCATGCTATCTCCTCCAATAGAAAGATCTTTGATACTTCATTATAACACATCTCATGATTTTTTTCAACAATTTTTTTGCAGTAAAAATGCAAAAAAGGAGGAAAATACTTGACAAGGTTTATTTTTTGCATTACAATAAAGACAATCAAAAACAAGGAGGCGGTTGCGATGGAAGAGCGCAGACGTATGGTTCCGTTATCCCCGAAAGGCGAGCCGATTGCAGGCGCGACGGAACGCGAATATATCTACTTTACGGTGAAATTTAACCGTTTTCGCGACGTTGGGGAATCGATTGCGCATGAGGTGAGAGATCGCAGGGAAGAGGCGGAGTGCGAGTGTGTGCTTTGTTTGCCCAGCGGTTATAGCGAGGACGGTGAGGCAACACCCTTGATCCTTTCCTTCCACGGTGCGGGAAGCCGCGTTTGCCGTGAGGATCGCACAATTGGCGGTGTCAACTACGTTTCACATTGCGTCGATGCGGGGTTTGCGGCTCTGGACGTTTGCGGTGCCGAGCGACACGGATTGACGATGGGGTGCCCCGAGCATCTGTTTGCGGCGTATCGGGCGTATCGCTATGCCGTCAAGCATTTCAATTTGAGCGATCGCGTACTGATTGCGGGTGCTTCTATGGGAGGACACGTGGCGATCAATTTTATCAATATGTTCCCAAGCATCGTTCTGGCGGCGGGGTTGTTCTATCCGCGTCTGAATATGGACGGCGTTACGGTGGACGGTCATTACTGTATCGGTACGTGGGATAAGGATCAGAAGACAAACGAGCAGACGCCCAGTACGAAAGAACGCATTATGGATATCTACCGCTTTCCCGATCGGGAATGGTACGAGCCGAATACCGTTGGCTTTAACCCCTATCGCACCCGATCCTTTATCGGTGCCGACGGATTGCGCGTGGTGATTCCGCCGTGCCCGATCAAGATCTGGCAGGGGACCGCCGATACCACGGTGGATCCCGTTATGGTGCGCGAATTCGTTGCGTCGGTCAAGCGAGGAGGATGCTATATAGAGCTTCACGAGTTGGAAGGTGTGAAGCACAGCATTACACCTGTCATGAGAGAGGAACTCTTGATGTGGTTGGAGCGGTTTGTTTGATCCGGCGGATACGATGAGGAAACGCGACAACCGATATACGCCGACCGCACTTGCTTCCTGCTACCGCGGGAAATGCGCCCGGTTACATTCTTCGACGGATGGCGCTTTTAGTGAAAAAGTATGGAATAAAGCGTTGCTAAATTGTCTATAAGGATTGACAAGAAAACACAAGTATGGTACAATAAATTGATGTGCCCCGGCACCTAATTTTTCTCTCAAACGGAAAGGATTCACGGCTATGAGAATCGGAAGAATACAGAACAACTATACTGCGGAAGGCTTTGATCTTGTCAAGAACGGTCAGCTTTCTTTTATTGAGATCTGTTGCAACAATCAAGCCGATGCCGAGAAACTGATCGCGGCAAAGGACGGTGTCAAGGAGCAGATCGCGCGTACCGGTATCGACGTTTCCTGCGTTGGCCGTTGGAATCACGATATCAATGCGGGCGGCAAGTTGGATACCGACAAGGCGGCAAATTACCTCACACTGCTCGACACCGCAATTGATCTCGGTGCCAAGACCTTCGTTTGCGGTGTTAACTACTCGGAGGAGGTTTCGTTGTATAAAAACTATACGCTCGCACTCGATTTTCTCGGACAGTTGACCGAGAGAGCAAAGGCAAGCGGTTGCGGCATCAAGGTTGCGCTTCAGAACTGCCATTGGAATAACTTTATCGTATCTCCCGAGGAGTGGAAGGTGATTCTCGGTGAAAATCCGGATCTCTACCTCAAGTACGATTGCTCTCACGCCTATAACCGCAACGCCGACTATCTTGCCGAGATGTCGGACTACGGCGAGAAAATTGCGCACTTCCACATCAAGGGTACAACGCACGCGGGCAAGAGGAGCGTTTCCGATCCGCCTGCAGGCATGGACGATCTGCAGTGGGGTAGTATCTTCTCGATCCTTTATGCCAGAGGCTACGATGGCGACCTGAGCATTGAGCCGCACTCCAAGATCTGGCAGGGCGAGCTTGGTGCTGCAGGCGTTGAGTTTACCAGACGGTTTATCAGTCAGTACGTTTTGAAGTAAAGCAGAAAATAGGAGAACTTGTATGCGATACGGAATTTTTAGCCGAAACCAATGGCTTTTCCCCGATTCAGATGTATTGGGCGGAAAAAAGGAGATCGCTCTTTCGCTACTGAAGGGGCAGACGGGGGCATTTCAGGTCATCGTTGACGGTCTCGACGTTGGAGCGGAGATCTTGTGGCAGAGTGAAGGTCTTTCCGGCGTAGAAGTGCACTTTTATCGAGAAAAGGACGTTTGCGTAAACCGCAATACCAACGAAAATCAGAACGGTAATCTGACCACCGATTGCTGGGAAGAAATCAGCGAGCAAAGAGTTCGGCAAGCTCCTTACCGAGTCTACGATGCGCTCGTTCCCGCTGTCAACCTTTGTGCAGAAAAGGAGCGAGAGGCGTTTTATGTAACCGTTGTTCCTGCCGCCGGCACGCCTGCGGGACAGATCAGCGGTGCGGTCGTCGTTTTGAATGGCACGAAAAAATTGGAGATTGACGTTTGCGTAACGGTGGCTTCCAAATCTCTCCCATCTTCGACGCTCAACGTTACCAATTGGTTTAGCATCGGCAATATGGCTTCCCGACACGGACTGGAGTACGGAAGCGACGCGCACGTTGAGATGGTGAAGCGTTATTTTGCGTTGCTGCGGGAAAGCCACAACAACGTGTTCTGGTGTCCCTTTGACCGCTTGACGGTTGAAAAGACCGATAAGGGCTATCGTTTTGATTTTTCCATGGCCGAGAAATGGGCACAGCTTGCACTGGATTGCGGTGCTGAGCGGTTGGAGTGGGCACCGCTGCTTTCCAGAGCAGTTTGGCAGGAACCCCCGTTTTTGATTTACGATCATATCAAAAAGAAGAGTGTCACCGTACTTTCCGCGCAAGGTCGTAAATATCTGGCGATGTTTCTTACACAGTTTGACGCCTTTTTGAGAGAGAAGGGATGGCGCGAGATCTCTCTGGTTCACGTCAGTGACGAGCCGAAGGAGATGTGTGCGTCGGATTTCCGCATCATCTGCGGAATCTATCGAAAATACCTGCCGGGTATTAAGCTGATCGATGCAACCGAGATCTATTTTATTGAGGATGCACTTGATATCTACGTCCCTAAGAATCACTACTATCAGCTCAACAAGAATGCTTTTGAATCCTTGCGCGACAGCCATAACGAGCTTTGGTTTTACACCTGCAACGTACCCGGCGGTGCGTGGCTCAATCGACATCTGGACGCTCCGCTTCTTAACACACGTCTGTTGCATTGGGGCAACCATCGTTACCGCCTTTCGGGTTATTTGCATTGGGGCTTTAATCAGATTCGTGCCGATCAAGATCCGTTTGAGGAAACCAGCGGAGATATTTTGCTTCCGGCAGGTGATACGCACATCGTTTATCCTGTCGAAGGAGAGCCGTTGCGCTCCCTGCGCTTTATGCAGATGATGAGCGGTATTGAGGATTATGAGATCCTGCACGCAATCGCACAGCACGACAAGACATTTGCCGATCAGCTTTGCAAGCGAGGCATGCGCTCCTTCCTGGAGTATATTACCGACGTGGATGCCTTTGACGCGCTGGAAAAGGAGCTGGTTGCAGCATACGACGCGCTGTAAAAGGACAACAAAAGAAAGAAGTAAGACCGCAATAATCACATTAGAAAAGGAGTCAAAAAATGATTAATCTGAAACAATACGGTATTACGCCCTTTGGCGCAACGCCCAACCAACGCCAGTTGGACCACCTTGCTATTGGAAAAAAGGCGTTCTTCCACTTTGGTATCAACACCTATACCGATGCGGAATGGGGAAGCGGCACGGAGGACATTTCTATTTTTAAACCTACCGAAGCAGACACAGACCAATGGATCCGCATTGCCAAGGAGGCGGGCTTTGGTCTTGCCATCATTACGGCAAAGCACCACGACGGTTTTTGCCTGTGGCCCTCTGCGCACACCAAGCAGTCGGTCAAATACACCTCCTATAAGGACGGAAAGGGTGACATTGTAGGCGAATTTGCCGCGTCCTGCCGCAAGTATGATATGAAGATGGGCGTTTACATCTCTCCGTGGGACCGTAACGCGCCTCATTGGGGAAAAGCCGAGTATAACGATTATTTCGTTGCACAATTGACCGAGCTGTTGACACAGTACGGAGAGATCCACGAGGTTTGGTGGGATGGCGCGGGTAGTCAGGACACGCCCTACGACTGGGAAAGATGGGTTGCCACCGTGCGCACTCTGCAGCCGAAGGCGGCTCTGTACGGCTCTCTCGGCTCGGCAGAGCACGTTGACCTGCGTTGGGTAGGCAACGAGCGCGGCTTTGCGGGAGAAACACACTTTGCATCGATCGATCCCGTTCATCTTTTGGTCGAGAATCCCAAGGTGATGAATGCGGGACAGGTGGGTGAGAGAAGATACGTTCCCTCCGAAACCGACGTTTCGATCCGTCCGGGCTGGTTCTATCACGAGCGTCAGAACAATGCCGTCAAATCGGCTGCCGAGCTGACCAAGATCTGGTTCCGTTCGGTTGGACGCAATTCGATGCTGCTGCTCAATTTCCCGCCCGACCGCAGAGGTCTTGTGGCGGATGAGGACGCGGCAAATGCGTTGGAGTCGCACAAGATCGTTCAAAAAATGCTGTCGGTCAACTATGCCGACGGTGCAACGGTGACCACAGATAGCGGTCTTCCCGTTCTGACGGTGACCGACGATGAAAACGGCGCAACGCTGGACGTGCGTCGCGGCAGAGTCTTTGATATCCGTCTGGAAAAGCCCGAAACGCTCAACGTCTTTATCACCGGAGAATTGGTTGACGCGGGCGAGAGGATCACCGGCTTTACGCTGGAGAGCATCGACAAGGACGGCAACGCAACGCTCTTGTATCGCGGCACGTCGGTTGGCTACAACCGTGCCGTTCAGTTTGAAACCGGCGAATATTCGCATCTGCGCTTTTGCGTAACAGAGGCGTTGGCAGAGCCGCTCATCAAGAAAATCGGATTGCACTTTATTGAGGTGCTGCCCGAGCCGACGGCACTGCAGCGCGCCGACAACTTGGTAGAGACTACCGAGTTCGATGCCGTTAAAAAGCGTATCATTGCGGCGTTTGGCGGTATTTATCCCTTCAATTACGTCGAGTTTGGAACTCGAAAGGGCGAGGCGTATCGCGTATTCGCATTCAACGGACTTTCCGACGAGCTGATCGCCGAGGGTGTTGCCGAGAGCGATGTTGTCGTGCTTCCCTTCGACACCTTGCACGAGGGTAGCTATCAGATCAAGATCGTCAGTGAATGCATTGACATGGACAAGACCATAGTTGTAAAGCAACAGTAAAATGAAAAATAGGGGGAGTCGGAGTACCCGACTCCCCCTTGTGCAAGCCCTTTGGGGCAACCATCAAAGGCAGGAGGTACGGTATGGAAAAGACGCAAGCCGTAGCATTTACAAAAGAGGATATTTTTGCGCAGCTGAAGGCAATGGGTGCACCGCGCGACCGCGTGGTGCTGATGCATTCCTCTCTTCGTCTGATCGGAAGGATCGAGGGAGGGGCCGAGGCGTTGCTCGATGCGTTGATCGAATATTTCACCGCCGAGGGTGGCTTGTTTTGCGTTCCCACACACACATGGCACAATATCGGCAAGGAGATCACACTGGATATGAACGATCCGCACACCTGTCTTGGTGCTTTTTCGGATCTTGCGGCGGCGGACGCGAGAGCGGTACGAACCGAAAACCCCACACACTCGATGGCGGTCTTTGGCAATCGGGAGCGTGTTGCGGCGTTTGTCAAGGACGAGGCACAGGTGCTTTCGGGTACGGCGCCCAATAGCTGCTACGGCAAGCTTTACGATCTGGGCGGCTACGTGCTTTTGGTGGGAGTGTCGCACAATCGCAACACCTATCTGCACAGCGTGGACGAGCGCATCGGCGTTCCCAACCGACTGACGCGGGAACTTACCGACGTAACCGTCAAGCGCGCGGACGGAAGCCTTTGGCGACACAAAATGTACACGCATTACACCGATTTCAGCGACGACGTTTCTCTGCGTTTTCCCAAATATGAAACGCCGTTCCGCTACCACGGTGCGATCAAGGACGGATTTTTGGGCAATGCACCCACACAGCTTTGCGATGCGCGTGTGATGAAGGATGTTATGGAAAGGATCTTCATAGCATCCGGCGACACCGATCCGCTTGCCGACGAAAAACCGATCCCGACAAAGCTTTATTGTTGATAGATTGCAAACAGATCGCCCTGTGCCGTTGGCACAGGGCGATCCTTTTCTTAATAAGTGATATACTTTTCCTTTTTCGCTACCACGCGGGCGATGCGGTTGTAGTCGTTGGTCAGGATCACGTCGATGCCCATATCCAAAAAGGTCTGCGCTTCCACCGGATCGTCCGACCAGAACACGTTGCAGATAATGCCGTTGGCGTGCGCCTTATCGATCATTTCCTGGTTGAAATAGGGCTTGAACAATTGCACTCTTTTACAACCGTAGCGAATGGCTCTGTCCACGATCTCCCACTTCTCCTTGCCCGCACCGCAGCAACGGGCAATCTCGGGATACTCGCGTTGCAGTCGCTCCAACAGGGCGTTGTTGCCGCTCATCAGGTAGACGTACTTTTCGCAATCGTATTTTTTGATCAGCTTGATCACGCGGTCAATGTCCTCCGGCTTTTCTCCCGCGGACTTGAGGTGAATGTTCATGATGCAGTGGCAGGCGAATTTTTGGAGAATCTCTTCAAAGGTGGGAATCTGCATACCGGCAAACGCCTCGCCGCGACGAATGCCGAAATCCAATTGGCGCAGCTCCTCCAGCGTATGGTCGCAAATCTTGCCGCTTCCGTTGGAAACGCGATCAAGCGTCGAATCGTGAGAGGAAACGATCTCTCCGTCCTTTGTGAACCAAAGATCAAATTCGATCTCCTCCGCTCCCATTGCCACTGCCGCACCGAAGGCAGGCAGACTGTTTTCGGGGGCGACGGTGTTAAAGCCGCGATGGGCGCAGGTGCGGGGGAAGGGCATGACGGCATCGTGGCGGACAATGGCACTCCCGGCGGGGCGGTATTTCCAGGGGCGACGTCCTTTTTCAACGTATTCGTAGTGCGCCGACGGCGGATTGCCAAAGCCTGCGGGCTTGTAATATTTTTGGTGCGGATCGATCTCCACCGTGGCAAGTCCCACACGGCTCTCCATGTTCAAAAGCACCTCTCCCGTAGGGGCAACCACCATCGAGGCACCGCCGATATTGCTGTTTTCGTCCATCGAAACAGAGGAACGCAGAACGTAAGCATTGGTATTGTAGGCAAGGTGTTGGGACATGATCTGCAGAGCGAGATGGGTGTCACTGCGTTGATGGGAGCAACCGATCACAATATCAACGTTTTGCCGCGCAAGGTTTGCAAAGGACTCGTAAAAATAGAAATCGTAGCAGGTCAGAAAGCCAAAGCGCAGGTTCTCTATTTCCACAATCGTCGGCTCGCAAAATTCAAAGGTGTAGTCACTGTCCAGGCGGATGCGCTCGACCTCACCGGGTGTCAGATGTTGCTTGTCATACTTTCCCACAATCTCACCGGCACGGTTGACAGCGTACGTCGTATTGCGAATGCCGGTTGGTGTTTTGGAACGCGCATTGAAGAAAAGCATAGCGCTACAACGATTTGCCGTTTCGGTTGCCGCACGCAACATTGCCTCGTTGTAGATACGGTATGCCGCATCGGCTTCGGCTTTGGTGTGGGCAAGGCAGGGAATGTCGCAGGATTCGGGTAGAACAATCAGATCCATGCTTTCGTCGCACTGCTCCAGCAAGCGCAACTGCGCTTTGAAATAATCGTCAATCTTGGCGTAATCGGTGGAATACGCGGGTTGAATGATACAAACCTTCATCATAAAAATCCTTTCTTTCGGATAACGTTGTTCAGACTTCGGGTACAGAGATGCGGTTTTCACCGCAGGTAAGAGGATGATCGGTACCGCCGTATCGCAGGAATGCGGTGGTTTTTTGAGGTATTTCAATCAAAAAATCAATGCATCCGTTTATCCTTTCGTAAGCAACCGAAATTTTGCCGTTGGGTGTTTTCATACTGCCGGATAAATGAGCAAATCGCTTGGTTGCCAAAGGTTCAATGCAAACCGACGTATATCCTGCTGAATCGGCATCCTGTCGGATTCCCAACAGATACTCAAAGAAATAGGCAACAGGCGCGCCGAACATAGGGTGATTGTGCGAGCGACTGCGGTTACTGTCCCAATATTCATGAAAGGTGGTTGCACCGCTTTTCATCCAGTGCGCAAAGCCCCGGTCGCCGTCGCGTGTCAAAAGGTCTACGGCAAGGTCTGCATCTCCACGCTCAAATAATACGCGCGTGAGAACGTCGGTTCCGAAAATGCCGGTGTCGTAGCAACCGAGGCGGCGGTAATAGTTGAGAAGGTTTTGATAGGTTTTGCTATTGCCGAGTCCAAGATCCACGGCAAAGGCGTTTGCTCCTTGCGCGTTCATGATAAAGTTGCCGTCAAAGGCGTTGAAGTAGGCGGCACGAACGGCATTTTTGCGATGCGCGATCTTTTTCTCGTATTCGGTAACGTCGGTGTCTTTGCCGATGCGACGGGCGATCCAAATCATCTTTTCCAGCGACTTGATCATAAAATAGGTATTGACCAACGGTGCGGGAAGCAGCATTTGTTGATTGTGCGAGGTAATGTCCTTGTCGGGGTAGAGAACGTTGGGGCCGCACCAATCGCCAAGACACCACTCTCCCGCCTTGTCGGAGGTGACAAGACCGAACTCGGAGTGCGCTTCCAGATAATCGATATAGTGGCGCATCTGCGGGTAGTAACGTTCAAGAATCTTTTGATCTCCGTAGTGGCGATAAAGCTGATAGGGCACTTCAACAATAGCACTGCCCCACCCGCCGGGGCCGCCGCCGCTACGCACGTAAGGGGCGGTGTACTGTATGTGTCCGCTCAACAGATCCTGACAGTCGCCGATGTCGCGCATCCATTTCTCATAAAAGTCCCGCGCGTCAAGCGTGGAGAGGACGGCGTGGCAGGTCAATTGACCGTCACCGGTGTATCCGCGACGCTCTAAGTGCGGACAGTCGGAGGGATGTCCCGTGTGCATATTGCAGAGCATGGTGTGCAGGAATGTATTATAGATCCAATTGAGAACCTCGTTGCTGCAGGTAAAGGAAGAGCTTTTGGCAACCGCGGCGTGGATCTCTTTGACGAAAAGCGGCTCCGCGTTTCCCAAAACTTCAAAATAACGGAATCCAAACCAGGTAAATTCGGGTTGTATCACGCGCTCGGTGCCGTCGGAGACAACGGAGAATTCCTGCTTGTGGCAATGGGCGAGATCAAGGGAATTGTCGGGGAGCAACTCTTCGGAAAACCGAACGGTGATCTGCTCGCCCGCTTTGGCGTGTAGAGCAAGCACGGGATAGCCCGTGGTATTTTCTTGACAGTCGTAGATGCGGTGACCTTCCGCCGAGGACACCTCTCTCACGGGCAATTGACGGATCAGTGCGTCGGGCGGACAAGCGGTGGTTTCATATTTGGTTTCAAGTGCCTCCGCGGGTATTGCAGATTGCCACGCGGTGTCATCAAACGCGGAATCGGTACAAGCATTCCAATCAAGATAGTTTTGTTGTTCAAAACAGATAAAATCGTATTTGGCAACGCGGCTTTTTCCAATGCGGCAACGCTCGTCTGAAACGAATTCGCGAACACCGAGTGCATCGTTGACGGTGATGCGATAGATCGCCTTTGGAAGACCGAACCGACGACTTTTGTGTGTGTACCAACCGCCGCCAAACTCAATGGCGATCACGTTGTCGCCCGCTTTAACGTAGGGAAGCAGATCAAACTGCGGAACGTAGACGCGGTGTCCCGTAAGCCTTTCGTTGACGGGATCGCAGGTCGCTTCAAAATCCGAGGATAGTGGCAAAAAAGTGTCGGGATTGATGCAGACGCCGTTGATATAGCATTTGAAAAAGCCAAGTCCCAAAAGCTTTAGATCGGCGTGCGTGGCAGTTCCCGTGACGTGAAAGTGACCGCGCAAAACCGAAAAGGTATCAGAGCATCGATCGGGCGAGCCAACCCATTTGGCATTACCGAAAAAATATTCTTGTTTCATATGGTTTCTCCTATCGGTTTTTATACGGTCAAACCATCGGCTTTCTTAAAGAAGGACGTCAACAAAGACGGGAGAGTGGTCGGACAGCGGTAGGTAATAGTCAGGGGTATAACGCTCAAAGCGGCGTACAAAATCTTCGGGTGCATCTTTTACGAGAATGTGGTCGATCGCCTTTTCAAAGGGGGCGGATACGTAGGGCTTAAATCCTTTTGGCGAGCAGGAATGGATTCCCCACTCCTCATCGGCAAATTCGGTAGCAACGTTGTGTGCGTGTACGTATCCGCGTTGCAGTGCGCTCTGTATTACTTGTTGCGCGTAGGGGGCATTGAGGTCACCCACAACAACGGTGGGACAGAGGTGTTCGGCTTGTAGTTTTTCCAGACGATCTATCGCCATATTCAACTGATAAACGCGCGCCTCGTCGGAACCTGCCTGATAGCCGTTGGAGGCGGGATCACCGCTCTTATACCACAGATGCGTGGTCAAAAAGATCAGTTTTTTGCCGTCGGTTTTGTCGCGGAAGACACCGACACAAAATGATTTTGTACCGCCGTTGTTAAAGCTTCCCTCAAAGCCGGGAAGCGCGGTGGGATATAACAGAAAATCCGAATCAAGAAGCTCAAAGCGATCCTGACGGTAGAGAATGGGTGTGTCACGTCCCCAAAGCAGAGCATAACGAAGTCCGCGATCCGCGAGTCCGCGAAGGATCTCGTCCGCCATCAAAAAGGACAGCTCCTGAAAGCCGATGACATCGGGATGGGTTTCGGTATAGATGCGAACCATGCCCTTGGCGCGGACGGGTGCCGAGCAATCCATACCGATTGCCTCCCAGTCGGGTTGATTTTTGTCGCATTTCCAAACGTTGTGACTCATGAGTCGAAGCTTTCCCATTTTGTTTCCTCCTGTTCGTTTGCGTATGATTCCATTATAGCACACTTTTGGGGGATTGTAAAGAAGAAAAGGGAAGAAAGATGACACGGAGAGGCTTGATCTGACGGAACTTTGTGAGAAGACTTGACAAGCGACGGTTTATATGATATACTCAACGTATTCGTCGTTGTCCGATATTTTGATTCATTTTTAAAGGATGGTTGTATGAAAAAAATTTCAAAGGCTTCGGAGCTGATGTGGCTTCTTGGTGTTGTTTTGGTTGCCCTCGGTGTGGCAATTTGCAGCAAAGCCAATCTCGGTGTTTCCATGATTGCCGCACCTGCATTTGTCGTTCGTGAGGCGGTTGCCGCTTTGTGGAGTTGGGTGACCGTGGGTGTCGTGGAATATGTTCTGCAGGGCGTTTTGTTGCTCTTGTTGTGCGTGTTGATCCGGCGCTTTCATTGGCGCTATCTTCTGGCATTTGCGGTGGCAATTGTATACGGCTATACGCTCGATCTCATTATGTGGATCATGGCACCCGTGTCATTTGATGCGGTTTGGTTGCGTTGGGTGATGCTTTTGGTGGGTGACGTGATTACGGCGATGGGAGTGGCTTGCTTTTTTCGCACCTATATGCCTTTGCAGGTGTACGAACTCTTCGTGGCGGAAACGGCAAAACGCTTCGGCATTTCTCTGCCGAGGGTGAAATGGATATTTGACCTTTCGTTGTTGGCAATATCGGTGGCGTTGTCGGTGTTGCTTTTTGGCGACGTGGCTGACTTTGATTGGTCGACCATCGGATATTCCGATTTCCATAGCATCGGTCTTGGAACGCTCGTTACCACCGTCATCAATTCACCGATCATTGCCGCAATGGGCAAACTTCTCGATCGCGTGTTCGTTCCAACGCCCCGCTTCGAAGCTTTGGAGCGCGTGTTGAAAAGAGAGAATTGAAGATCAAAAAAAGAACGAAGCACGGCGCACCTGCGGTAAAGCAGGTGCGCCAACTCTATTCGCCTGTGGCGAGTGATATGCGCTTTGTGCGTGATATTTGCTGCGCAAGAGATATGCGCTATGCGCGTGTGAAGTAAGTAGACGAACAGAATATCACTGCGACCAACGGGAGCAATATCACTTTTGCGGAGCAAAAATATCACGCCGGGCAAGGCGAGGCATATCACTTGAATTACTATACTACCCAACAGGACACCGTAAGGTATAACACACTAACCTAAACGGGCAAGGAGTGTGAAAAGGAGTACGGACAAAACCATCCGTACTCCTTTTGCTTTTTGGGGGAGGTAACCCTGCTTTATAGTAGGTGTCTCTTCCCACGTTCTTTTTGTTGTCTTGCCAATTAAATAATTTTAGTCAAACCAACGTTTAAAATTTGTTTTTCTTTCGGTGCGTCTTCCATTTTCACAAGCGGAACAGTCGATATAGCCGTTTTCGCAAAGCCCACAATCATGGTTATATACCTTTTGTCCCGAAAGAGCTTCTGCATAATAAAGGGTATAACAGGACACTTCTCCCGTTCTCGAGCAAATCCAACATGATTCTTCTTTTTCATAAGGTACAAATAATATCAAAGCAAGAGCTATTATTAAAATAACACTGCCGGTGATAATAGAGCGCTTCTTCTTTTTTATCATAATATAAACTGTCCTTTCTTTTTATCAATTGGTATTTACGTTATTTTTATATTGTCGGACTTTGTCTTTGGTCAACTCACATTGCAAGAACAGGGTGAACCACTGGCCAATGTTGCTCACCACAAAGAGATAGGTTTCCAGGTAGGTTTGAACGGCTAATTTCTTTTGGTCTTTTTGAATGGAAACAATATCCTCGTGCGCAATGATCGTAGGAGCGCTATTCATATTTGCCGAATGAGGGTGGTGCTCGATGCCGGTTTGCGTAACAAACAACCAACCGCCGTTGCCGGAACGATTTGCGGCACCTTCAAAATAGATTTTTCCGGTCAGAGCGACTTTTGCCACGACTTTTTTACGAACCGACTTCTCCAAGACAAAAACAAGTCCCGCCAAAACACCGAACATCAACAGCCCAAACATTAGCGTTCCAAGCAAAAAGGCGATCAGAAAGTTAAGTCCCAAGATCGACCAAAAAACTCCAAGGAAAACACCAAAAGCAAGCCCCATGAGCATACAAACTTTAAACAGTTGTCCATAGGATGATTTCACAATGGGATGGTTGTCCAATTGTTCAGGTGTTGCCGAATCGGTTGCACAACCGCAGTTGGGGCAGATAACGGCTTCGTCAAATAACTCTTTTCCGCATTTTGAGCAAAATTTCATAAAATCTCTCCTTTATTAAATATATCCCAAAACGGGATATATTAATTATACCAAAATGGTATAATCATGTCAAGAGGTTTTTTTAAAAAAAGAAGGGAGAGAAAAAAATGGAATTTCAGCTCAAGAAATTACGAAAGGAAAGAAAAATATCCCAATTAAAACTCGCGCTTGACTTGAATATGAATCAGAACACGATTTCTCGATATGAAAATATGGAGAGGGAAGCCGACTATGAAACCCTAATCAAATTTGCCGATTATTTTGGCGTGTCCATCGATTACCTGCTTGGAAGAACCGAAAATAAATAAAGACCTATATGTGTACAAAACCAAACACATATAGGTCTTTTTGTTGCCCGGAGGAGGGCACACGGTCGAATCATAATCGACAGTGGATCACCATGCGTACTTAATCATATAGTACCAGAAAAATTTTCCCATAATTTTATTATAGTCGTCCATACCCAAAATCTCGGTGTGCTCGCCTATTTTTTCAAGAATCAGCTTTGCGGCAGACGACTTCCAACTTTTTCTGGTGGAACAGAAGACAAAGGATTCTCCGTTAACCACGCATTGAAGCCAGAGCTGTCCGCTTCCGATACCGAATTCCGCACGTTGGAAAGAAGAAAAAGGTATTTCTTTATTGAATATATTAAATTTGTCATTGGTGCAACTCAAGCAGTTGTCCTTAATTTCTACGACGTATCCCGTAAAGCCGCGCGCCTTGGGCAAAATACTGCCGCTCTCTCCCAAAACCATATCAAAAACCTTGTTGGGATCCAACTGATTTTCTTCACAATATTTTTTTGCTATCATTAGAATATCAAATCTCCTTTTTTGACGTAAATTGTTAGCGATGAAGCACTCCGGCGCCTTTCTGTGATTAGTATATCAATTCCTTCATTTGTCGTACCTTAATAAGGTTTCGAACTCCTACGGATTTTGATGAACCTACTGACAGGCTTAAATGAAAAAACAAACGCAATAACCGTCATAACAAGTACCATAGGAAGCCAAGCGCGATAATATTCAATATTCAGAGCATGGTTTAAGGAGAGTTGAGGCGTGCCGTCACAGCCCTCATCGAAAAACAACGCTATAAACAAGGCAAAGAAAACAGAAACAGGAACTATAATAGTAATAAGATAATCAAACTTGGCTCTTGACGGTGATATTATTCCAAGCACGGCGGCAAATAAAAAGTGTGAAGCAAGCACGATAAATTCTAATATTTCCGTACTATCAAGCAAAGTTGGCAGCAAAAAAAGAATTGTGAAGATCACAAAAGGAGAAATGTAATATGCTAATTTTTTCATCTTGCTACCGCCTTTCCGGGATTAGTATATCAATTCCTTCATTTGATTTTTTAAGGTAGGAATTGATTGAATTCGCTACGCTCATTATAGCATAAAATCGGGGAGATTGCAAGGCGTTTGCGGGAAATTGGGGGCGATTCAAATGAAGCATTCGCTACGCGAATATGAAGCAGAAGCCTTGCGGCTTCTATGAAGCGGCGGCGTTGCCGCCACGAAGCGAAGCGCACGGTAACTTCTCCGTGTTGCCAAGCAACGCTTCATAGCCGAAGGGTGCTTCATTTTTCATGCACCGCAGGTGCGCTTCATTGAAAAAAGACCAACTCACAAGTGAGTTGGTCTTTTTTCTGTCAAGATGCTACGAAAAAGATATTTTTGTCGTTCCTTAATAAGGTTTCAAACTCCCACGGATTTTGATGACATATCATTTTTCGGACTTTTTACAAGAAGCTTTGCTTTTAATGAAATCCCTGATGGGTTTGAACGAGAAAACAAACGCAATAACCGTCATAATAAGTGCTATGGGAAGCCAAGAGCGGTAATATTCAAAGCATGGCTAAGGAAAACTGAGGCTTTCCGTTACATCTCTCATCAAAGAACAAAGCAAGGTCAATTTACATATGTGAAAATATCGGTATTGTATGCCATAACTATCTTGCCGCTTCTCTTTTTTGTTACAACAATCATAGTATCTTCCACGTGTGTGCTTTGATAAACCTCACCAAAGCTCATACGGTGCTTTTCCGTCCAAGCATAGTTGTCTGCCGGAATTGCCCATATTTTACCGTTTTCAAACCGAACACAATAGATATGTCTGGTATGTTTATGCTTGCTACGCTTGTCTACGTACTTTTCCAAAATAACACAGTTAACTGTCTCTTGAGTAATTTGATAGTCGTTTAATACAATCTTTTTGTTTTCCAGGTAGTATATCCAAAGCCAAGGCCAAATGGGCAGACCAATCAAAAAAACGAAGATGGTTGATAAAACGACCACAGGCCAAATAATTGCCAGTATGACCAACAAAATAAAAGCCGCTATGATAATAAAAGGCTTTCTTCGATAGCTTTTCTCCGATTCATACGGCGGGTTCTTTAAGGCGTGTCGAATATCCTTTTCTATTTCGTTGTTTGTTAATATCAACTTTGTATCCATATGTCAACCGCCTTTCTGTGATTAGTATATCATAAAATCGGGAAGATTGCAAGGCGTTTGCGGGAAATTGGGGCGATTTAATGAAATCGTGCTTCGCACGATGAAATCCGAGCGAGGCTCGGATGAAATCTTCGGCGTGCCGCCTCAGATGAAATTAAATCCGTCCTCCATAACCTGCCGAAAGGCAGATTTCATCGCGAAGCGATTTCATCCCACGATAGTGGGATTTATTCCGTCTGTAAGGACGGATTTAGTTGAAAAAAGACCAACTCTTACGAGTTGGTCTTTTTTCTGTATAGAGGCTACGAAAAAGATATTTTTTGCGTTTTGCATTAAGGTTTCGAACTCCCACGGGGAGCGGAAAACGAAATAAGTGGTATGCATCTTAAAATGCGTACTTAATCATATAGTACCAGAAAAATTTTCCCATAATTTTATTATAGTCGTCCATACCCAAAATCTCGGTGTGTTCGCCTATTTTTTCAAGAAGCAACTTTGCGGCAGGAGATTTCCAACTCTTTCTGGGCATGGGGGAGCAAAAAATAAAGTCTTTACCATCAACGACACATTGAAGCCAAAGCTGTCCACTTCCGATGCCGAATTCTGCGCGTTGGAAAGCGGAAAAGGGGATTTCTCTATTGAAAACCTTAAGCTTATCATTCGTACAAACAATACAATCATCTTTAATCTCTGTAATGTATCCTGTAAAGGAAGTAACCGTAGGAAGAATATCGGCTCCTCTTGCAAGCGCCATGTTAAAAACTTTGTTTTGATCCAAGTTATTTTCTTCGCAATATTTTTTCATAGTCATCATAGTATTCAATCTCCTTTTTAATGTAATTTATCAGCCGCGTTTCCATATGTAGAGAGCAAATCTAACCGCGAGATACTGAACCGGCGTAGATGATCCGTTACTAAAATCAACAATGTTGATCATGCTTTCATCATCGTCATATATCTTCCAACCGGCGTATATTTCAAAGGTTACCGTTCCTTGGCCGCCTGAAAAATTCATGAAGGCAAATTTTCCTATTTTTGTAACGCTTGCAGGAATAACGATGCTCTTAACCGAAACGCAATTTGCAAAGGCTTTCTCACCTATGTAGTATACACCGGTAGGAATTGTTATCTCCTTCAATTTTTTGCATTCATTAAACGTATAAGAATCTATTATTGTTATCTTGCTTGGCAGGTTAACGTTTTCAAGCTCGGCGCAATTCTCAAATGCTCCTTGTCCAATGAAGGTTACCGTTTCGGGAATAAGAATACTTTTCACCGTTTTGTTTCCCGCAAACGCGAAAGCTTTTATTTGAACAACCTTTTCTCCACTCGGAGAATAATCGGGAATCACGATGTTTTCATCCGTACAATCCCCTTGAGAAACAAAGCAGGTTCCGTCACCGTTGGACATATACAGCAATCCCTCGCTCGGCTGAATCTGCTTGCACCATATACATTGTCCGTCTTTATATTGATGCTCTGCCTTTTCCGTTTCTCGGCGAGTCCGTACGACCGCATCATTGCAAGTCGAGCAATAAACAACCTCGTCATACGAGCCGCGCGTCTTGCAAGTAGGCGCAACCTCATTCTCTTTGACGCTATTTGACAAGGTGTGAGCGAGATTTGCCGCGCTTCGAGGAGTGCGTACAAGCTCCAGGCTGCAATCTGCGCAATAGACGACCTCGTCATACGATCCCTCTGACGTGCAAGTGGGCGCGACCACGTTTTCTTTGACACTGCTTAATGCAGTATGGTGATGCTCTTCATTTGTGGGCTTGATTATTTTTATGATCACACAGGTCGCCGCCACAACCAAACAAATTGTAAGTATCAGAAACCAATACGGATGTTTCTTTTTCTGAACCGAAGGTGCCGGCGCTTCTGTTTTAGCGGTTGCTACTTCAACGGCGGGCGCATCCGCGATGCCCTCGTTATCATCATTCAGCAAATAGTCTGTTGTAACGTTAAAAAGTTTGCTGATGCGCAATATATTTTGAGCATCGGGCAACGCCGTTTCGTTTTCCCACCGGCTGACCGCCTGTCGTGATACGTCAAGCTTTTCCGCAAAATCCTCTTGTGACCAACCCTTTTGTTTTCTGAGTTCAATTAGTTTGTCTGCCAATTTCATAATGAAACCTCCTGATTTGATGCATACATTGTACCAAAATTGATTTCAAAAAGCCACCGCATCAACCTTACAATTATGCAACAAGACTTTACAAAAGGCAAAATTCTTAGTTTCATTCCGATAGAAGTACGCAAAAGACTACCGTTGAAATGATAACTCGTGCCGCTATGACGACAAAGTATAGATATAGGTCAAACAAAAGAACAAAGCAAACGGAAATGGCAAGCACTTGAAAGGATATGTAAAATCCGCTTTAATTTGAATTGCGGAGTGTTTTGAGGGGTTACCCAATAATTGTAATTCTTTTTCATATTCCCACCGATTTTCCGGGATTGGTATATCAATTCCTTCATTTGATTTTTTAAGGTGGGAATTGATTGAAGTCGCTACGCTTATTATAGCATAAAATCGGGAAGATTGCAAGGCGTTTGCGGGAAATTGGGGCAATTTAATGAAATTGTGCTTCGCACGATGAAATCTTTGGCGTGCCGCCTCAGATGAAATTAAATCCAAGTCGAATCGTAGCCATGTCGT
>JAZRGI010000302.1:0-6174 GCA_045644105.1 Eubacteriales bacterium
CCGAGAATATCTCCGCGAGAAAGCACCTTGCGAATCGAACGGACCAAATGAAGATCGGTTGTGAACTTTCTCGTGCATATTGCGCCGATCCACTCCATAAGCCAGGGGCGAAGGTAATATCCGTCAATATTGACCACGTTATTGACTCTGTGGGGGAAGGTGCCCATTGCCGCAAGCTCAAAATCGATAAAGCTCATATGATTGGACAAAAACATATACGGTGGCTTGAGTCCCTCCATGTTGATCTTTTCAACCTTATATTTCTTTCCCGTCAGCACTATTTTTGAAAGAAGCCAAATAAGCCCGACAAAAAACAGTGGCTGACGTATGGGGTGTTTTGCAGTATTGTAGCTTTTTTTGTTTTTATAATTAACCGGGATGTCCACTTGTCAATACCTCGTCAACAAATTTTTGTAGGTTTCATGTAACACTTTAAGTATAACATTTTATTCAATAAAAATCAATAAATATCTCAAAAAAGTTGAAAAAAGGCAAAAAAAGTGATAAAATATATTATATTAGAATATTTTGGGAGAAAAACATGAAGATATTTTTGACGATTATGAGTATAGTGATCCCCGTCGCCTTGATTTTGGTGATGCTAACCCTGCTTACCGCATATATCTGCTTTTACTTCGTGTTCTACGTATCAAAGAAGGAAAGAACCCGCGTACGTGAGGAATATGAGATCCCCGACGGAGAGATATACGAGCAATACCGCGAGGATTTTATCAATTGGACCAAAAGTCTGCGTGCCACTCCGCACGATGACGTTGAGACCATCTCCTTTGACGGACTTAAACTGCGCGGAAAATATTACGAATACGCTCCGGGCGCACCTATCGAGCTAATGTTCCACGGCTACCGTGGGAACGCCGAAAGAGATCTTTCGGGAGGCGTCGCACGTTGCTTTGCTTTGGGGCGCAGCGCTCTGATCGTTGACCAAAGAGCAAGCGGTGAAAGTGAAGGAAACGTTATTACCTTTGGTGTGAACGAGAGCCGCGATTGCATTTCCTGGCTTGAATTTATGACCGAGCGCTTTGACAAGGATCAGAAGATAATCCTCACGGGAATTTCGATGGGCGCATCCACCGTGATGATGGCAACCTCTTATCCCCTGCCCAAAAATGTGGTCGGTATTCTTGCCGATTGCGGATACACCTCTGCCAAAGAAATCATTAAAAAAGTTATAAAAGACCTTGGGCTCCCCACGCTTCTTTATCCGTTTATAAAGCTCGGCGCAAAACTATACGGACACTTTGACCTTGAGGAGAACCCTCCGATAGAGGCAATGAAAAAATATACTCTCCCCGTCTTTTTTGCGCACGGAGATGCCGATGCCTTCGTTCCTTGCTCTATGAGCGAGGAAAACTTTCACGCCTGCGCTTCGAAATTAAAGTATCTTGAAATCACTCCCGGGGCAGGTCACGGACTTTGCTTTCCATGCAGTCAGGAACGATATCTTCAGGCGTTGAAAAATTTTTACGATCCCATACTGAAAGATTAACGGATATATCGAATTTCAAAAAAGAGGAAACGTTTCGGACATCAGACCGATCGTTTCCTCTTTGTGTCGTTATATGAGCGTTTGTGCGACACTCGCGCTTAATCAAATTTTAAAAATCTCCGATAAGAGCATCATCCGGTTGGCGGTGCCTGTTTGTGGAGCTTTAGTATTGCATCTCGCGCAGGGTGGTGAGATATTTGCCGATTTCCGCAAGGTAGGTATAGCTTGCCTTTTCGAGCGGTTGAGGCGTATAGATCGCGACCTCAAAGTTGAGATTGCCGCGATAGTTGACGTCGTCCAGTGCCTTCATGGTATCGTTCCAATCGACACGCATGGGCTTCCAACCAATGCCGTAGGGCTTGTTGTAGGCGGTAAAGGGGTAGGTGTGGTGATCCAAAAGACCGTCATTGTCGTGCGTGTGCAGACAGGCAAGCTTGTCGCCGGCAATGCGGATCATCTGGGCGGGATCGTCCTGCGTCAGAACACCGTGACCGATGTCAACGCAGATCTTAAATCTGTCACCCAGAACGTCACACATTTCCACCATTTCTTCTGCGTGAGAGAGGATGGTGGTGCAGATATGCTTGTAGACGGGATCGCAGTTCCACATATTTTCAATGCAGCAGTATACGTCGTATTCTTCAAGCGTGTCGGCAAGGCGCTTGTAGAACTCTACCGACTCGTTAAAGGATTCCTTCAGAAGCTTGTCGTAAAGTCTGCCGGGGGTGATTACGGGGTGAACGACGCAGTGCTTTGAGCCCATGTAGTGCGTTGCCTTAATGGAGGCAATCTGCCGTTCTACAACGTCGTCGATTCCGTCGGGATAGTTGGCGGGATGTCCCGTAAACGCCGAGTGCGTTTGACCGACCTCAAAGCCTATTTTTGAGCCTCTTTCGCGGATTGCGGTAAAAGTTTCCTCGATCTGCGCATCGGATACGTTTTTCAGATCGCCGAGAAAAGCGGTGGGTTGAAAATAATCCATCAACGAAAAGTCGCAGGCATCAAAGCCGCATTCCTTCAACAGTTCAAATTTCGAATCGTTTCTGGTACTGACCGAAAGCTTCATGTTTGTATCTCCTTTAATCAAACGGGAAGTCAGACAAAGCTGCTTGTGTTTATTATACACTCTTTGAAAATTATTGTCAATACATTATAAAAATTTAGATCACGGGAAACAAGGATGCTCGAATCTTCTTGACTTTTTCGGAAAAATGTTGTATAATAATATGATGAGAAATTATGTTTTGAAAGGGCCGGGATGATGGAGCAAAAAAACATTCTGCCACGCGAGGAAGTGGAAGCGCAACAGACCTACGTTGCGCGTATCAAAGCCGAAAACGATCGGTATTTTGATGAATGCGGAGAGAGAAAACGCGCGTTTGTGTTGACCTTCGGTTGTCAGCAAAACGAGGCGGACAGTGAAAAACTGTCGGGTATGAGCGAGTCGATGGGATACGTACTGACAGATACCCCCGACGATGCCGATCTGATTTTGGTCAATACCTGTGCCATCCGCGAGCACGCCGAGAAAAAGGCGTTGTCGATTGTCGGTCAATATAAACATCTTAAGGCGAAAAAGCCGACACTCCTGATCGGTGTTTGCGGTTGCATGGTCACGCAAGAACATCGTAAGGAGGAGATCAAGCACCGATACCCCTACGTGGACTTCGTGTTTGGAACCTCTTCGTTGCACCGTATGCCACAATTGATCTGGGAAAAGCAGACGCGCGGCAAGCGATTGTTCTGCCCCGAGGAGAGCACGTATCTGGTTGCCGAGGGCTTGCCGATCCATCGCAACAGCGACTATCGCGCATGGGTATCGGTGATGTACGGTTGCAATAATTTTTGCTCGTATTGTATCGTTCCTTATGTGCGCGGACGTGAGCGCAGTCGCGAGATGAGCGAGATCGTAAAAGAGGTCAAAGATCTTGTTGCGCGCGATTATAAGGATATTACTCTGCTTGGACAAAATGTCAATTCCTACGGAAAGGATAGCGGAGGCGCCTACGATTTTGCCGATCTGCTCGCGGAGCTTGACCGCATTGAGGGCGATTTTGTGATTCGCTTTATGACGAGCCATCCAAAGGACGCAAGTCGAAAGCTAATCGACGTCATGGCAGAGTCGCGCCACGTAGCGCATCAGTTCCATTTGCCCCTGCAATCGGGAAGTGACACCATTCTGCGCGCCATGAACCGTCACTACGACACCGAAAAATACCTGGATACCGTCAACTATATGCGCGAGCGTATTCCCGACGTTACCCTCACTTCGGATATCATTGTCGGCTTCCCCGGCGAGAGCGAGGAGGATTTTGAGGGAACACTTGATATGCTTCGCCGTGTGGGATTTGATATGCTTTACTCATTCATTTACTCACCTCGTAAGGGAACGCCCGCCGCAGAGATGGAGCAGGTGCCGGCAGAGATCAAGAGCGCGCGCTTTGAACGCCTGCTTGCCACACAGAACGAGATCGCAACCGAGAAGAACCAACTTCTGGTTGGCAAGGTCATGCGCGTTCTGTGCGACGGTGTCAGTAAGAGCAACGTCGCGCTTTATTCGGGAAGAACCGAGGGCAATAAGATCGCATTCTTCGAGGGAGAACCCAAAGATACCGGAACCTATGTGAAGGTTCTGGTGGAAAGAGCAGATGCCTTTGCTCTGTACGGTAAAAAGGCATAAGAAAAAGAAAACAACAGAAAGGAATATCATAAAACCATGGAAATTTTTGAACTTGCCGCAGAGCTTGGCAAACAGTTGAAGGAAGACGCAAGACTTGTCGCACTGGAGGATGCAAAGGTTGCATACGAGAAGGATCCTCAGTTGCAGAAATATATGTTGGAATACGACGTTCAGCAAAAGGCAATGCAGAGAGAGGTTGCCAAGCCCGAAAGAGATCTGCATTTCATCGAGGCGATCCAGAAGCGCATTGACGATCTTTATACCCTGATCACCGAGAACCCCGCTTTTGCCGAGTTGAATCGCGCACAGGCAGAGGTGAACGAATTGATGAACCGTGTCAACCAGACCATCATGACGCAGATTACCGGCGAGGAGCCGTCAAGCTGCACGCACGATTGCCGTACCTGCGGCGGTTGTCATTGATCAAAGACCGATACCCCGAAGGGGAAGTCCCCCAACGTTTTGAGAAAAAGGAGAATCTGCCATGACGCCCATGATGGAGCAATATTTTCAGGTCAAGGAGCAATATAAGGACTACCTTTTGTTCTACCGTCTCGGAGATTTCTACGAGATGTTCTTTGACGACGCCGTTTTAGCATCGCGTGAGTTGGAACTGACGCTGACGGGCAGAGATTGCGGTGAGGCGGAACGCGCGCCGATGTGCGGCGTCCCCTTCCATTCGTCGGAAGGCTATATCGGCAGACTGATTGAGAAGGGATACAAGGTTGCCATATGCGAGCAGACAGAGGATCCCGCACAGGCTAAAGGATTGGTCAAGCGAGAGGTTGTCCGCGTCATTACGCCGGGTACGCTCATCGAAACCAATCTGCTTTCCGAGCATAAAAACAATTATCTTTGCGCCCTCTATATGGGCGAGTTTGAGTATGGCGTCTGCTTTGCCGATATCTCCACGGCACAGGTTTATGCCACCACCTTTGACGGCAACAACATGGATGCGCGTCTGCGCAACGAGTTGGGCACCTACGCACCGAGAGAGATCCTTTGCAATCTCAAGCGCGCCAACATGGGCGAGATCGGTGAGTTTATCACCTCGCATCGCAATATGATGCTCACCGACGGACAGGGTGCGCGTTTTGACGCAATCCTTGCCGCCGATATGGTCAAAAATCAGTTCGGTGACACGGTGAGAGAGGAGATTCTGGAAAACAAGGCGCTTTGTATGGCGGTTGCTGCCGTGCTTTCCTATTTGATTGATACCGAAAAGAGCGACCTTTCCTACATCAAGGAATTGAACGTTTATTCGGACGGTCAGTATCTGGAGATGGACATCAACACGCGCCGTAATCTGGAGTTGACCGAGTCGATGCGAACCAAAGAAAAGAAGGGCTCCTTGCTTTGGGTTCTGGACAAGACGCAAACCGCGCCGGGAGCGCGTATGTTGCGCAAATGGGTGGAGCATCCGTTGCTTAACACTTCGGCAATCGTACGCAGACAGGGCGCGGTCGAGGAATTTTGCAATGATTTTATGTTGCGTGAGGAGCTTACCGAGATCCTTTCGCACGTGTTGGATTTGGAACGACTCATCACGCGTATTATTTACGGAAGCGCCAACGGTAAAGACCTGCGTGCCGTCAGTAACACGGCGGCGGTGTTGCCTGAAGTGAGAGAGCTTCTTGCACGTTGCCGGAGCGAGGAACTGAAGCGGATCTACGAAAATCTGGATACCCTGGAGGACGTTTGCCGCAGTATTACCGATGCCATTTGTGAGGATCCGCCGTTCTCGTTGCGCGAGGGCGGAATCATTGCCGACGGATACAACAAGGACGTGGACTATCTGCGTTCGGTCATGGCGGACGGCAAAGGGTGGCTTGAAAAGCTTGCCGACGAGGAACGCGAAAAGACCGGCATCCGAACGTTGAAGATCAATTACAACAAGGTGTTCGGTTACTATATCGAGGTCACCAAGTCGCTCATCGGACAGGTTCCCGATCGCTATATCCGTAAGCAGACACTTTCGGGTTGCGAG
>JAZRGI010000303.1:0-6622 GCA_045644105.1 Eubacteriales bacterium
GGGGACGGCGTACACGAAGGCGAGCCAGTGGATCTCCACCTCAATGGGAAGCAGATCCAGCACCACGAATGCCAGCAATGCGATAAACCACACCAGCACGGCGCACATGGCGGTGACCAAGGAACGGTTCTGAAAACGGCGCTTTCTGTCGGGGGCGGTATCCCGCTTTTCATCGGGGGAATGCTCGTTTACCAGATGATCCAGCGTCACGCCGAAGAGATCCGCAATGGCCTTCAACGTGGAAATTTCAGGCACGGACTCCCCACGCTCCCACTTGGAAACGGCCTTGTCGGAGTAGTGCAGCTGCTCCGCCAGCTCCAATTGGGTCAGCCCTTTTGCCAAACGGAGATCGGTTATATTTTTTGCAATAATCGCTTTGATATCGTTCATAAGGACAACTCCTGTTCATGCCCTTATTATACAGGAAAAAATCGCCGTTGTCAACCCCGCAATACGGAAAGCAAAAACAAGCCCTCTTTTTGGAGAGGGCTCGCTTTCTTACTCCGTATAATATTGCGCCTGGGCATGCCAAAGCTTGTGATACTGTCCGTTTTCCTCGGCAACCAGGTCCTCGTGGCTGCCCATCTGCACCAATTCTCCCTCATCAAACACCGCTATCACGTCGCAGAATCGACACGACGAAAGTCGGTGGGAGATGTAGATGGCAGTCTTGTTGCCGACCATTTTGTCAAAGTTGGAGTATATCTCGCTTTCGGCGACAGGGTCGAGAGACGCCGTGGGCTCGTCCAGTATCATAAAGCCGGAATCCTTGAACAGCGTTCGTGCCAACGCCATTTTCTGAAGCTCGCCGCCCGAAAACTCAACGCCCTCGGAGTCGTATTCCTTATCGATATACGTATCGAGTCCATTGGGGAGCGACCTTAATTTTTCGCCTAACCCCACACTTTCGGCACATGCAAACACCCGATCACGGTCATATTCCGAGGCACAAGCGATTATATTACCCACGGTAAAGTTGAGAAGCCTGAAGTCTTGGAACACCACCGAGAAGATGGACATATAGTTGCGGTAATCATATTTTCTGATATCGATGCCGTTGAGCAATATCTCGCCTTCCGTTGGATCGTAGAGACGGCAAAGCAATTTTATAAATGTGGTTTTACCCGATCCGTTTTGACCGATCACGGCGAGCTTTTCGCCGATCTTGAATTTGAACGACACGTTTTTGAGCGCATACTGTTCGGCATTTGGGTATTTGAACGAAACATTTCGGAATTCTATCTCGTATTGGCGGTCGCCTCGCTTCTCGACGGTCAACGTGCCTTGATACATTTTGTCGGGCATATCGAAAAACGCAAACACGTCAATGAGGAAGAATGCATTGTTATGCATATCTGTCAGTGTGCTGAGTATCCCGCGCACACTTCCTGCGATGATATGCACCGCTGAGATATGCTGTGTGATTCCGCCAAGCGACAGCGCACCGCCCCACGCCTTTAAGCACACGTAGAAGTATATTAAAACGTTGAAAAGCGACTGCACCACGGAGGAAATTACGTTCACGAGCCCGAGCTTTCCTTTGGCAAGCTTTGCAAAATAGCCTTGTGATGCGAAAAGGGATGTTTTTGCATAGTTAAAGTTGTCGCAAATTTTGCGGAGGTTGTATATACGCGCATCCACCGAAGAATTCTCGTTGGTGCCGAACCAGCCGTAATAGCTAAAAAGTCTGTTCCCGAGTCTGTGGTCTGCCGACGACTGCATATATAATCGTCCGCCGATCGCACCGAAAATTGGGGCACAAAGCGTGATTGCTACCATCAGCAAAAGCACGGCTACAGTCGTGATCGGTGAGTTGAGGAACTCCACCGCGCTTCCGCTTTCCACCTTGCTGGTGAAAAGTGTTACCACGAGGGCACTACCGCCGAACAGCTTTAAAACGTTGGACCAAAGGTTATCCAACTGCCACACGATCCTGGTGGGACCCCAGCCGCCGCCGTTTCTGTTTTGGTTGATTCTCGAGACAAGCGTATGCGTATCCGGGTTATCGATATTGACGAAATCCATGGAGAGCATCTTTTTTCCGTAAAGGTGATGAATATGCTCCCACATATCTGTTGATTCCACCGCGTGGAGTCGGTTTAGCACTGATTGTACCAGCGCGATCACAGCCGCAGAGCCGATGATCCACCAAACGAGTGCTTGAAGCGTCTCGGGTGAACGAGTTGTTGTCAGCTCGTCGATAAGCAACGCAGAAAGGTATATTCCAATATACGGTGTCAGTGCCGCGAACGCTGTTTTTGATAATTGCAGGAAAAGGAGCTTTCGGCGGCCGCCGTAAACCATTTTGATCACACGGACATTGAGCCTTATCGCCTCACGCAGTGACACGCGGTTTGGCTTTTTAGTTTTCTTCTGCTTCATCGGTTACACTCCCTTCGCTATAATATCTGCTTTGCACCGAGAACAGCTCGTAGTATCTGCCTTTGTTCGCCATTAACTCGTCGTGAGTGCCACGCTCGTGGATGACGTTATTTTCGAGCAATAGGACGACATCGCAAAAACGAGTGGATGCCAGTCGGTGCGAAATGAATATGGAGCCTTTTGATTCGGTCATGGAATTATATTTTTCATAGACCTCGCTCTCTGCAATCGGGTCAAGTGCTGCTGTGGGCTCGTCAAGCAGGAGGAACGGTGCATCCTTATACAGCGCTCGTGCCAGCATCAACCTTTGCGTCTCGCCGCCGGAAAACTCCGCCGCGTTTTCGTAGATCTCGCGGTTGAGATACGTGTCATAGCCGTCGGGCAGAGACTCGATCTTCTTTGTCAGCCCTGCTTTCTTGATGCAATCCTTAACGCGAGTCATATCGATCCCGTCCAGGCTTTGGGCTACGTTTTCGGCAACGGTCTGCGGTAACACAGTGAAATTTTGGAATACAGCAGAGAAAAATTTGTAATAATCCCGTCTGTTGTATTCGCGGACATCAACTCCGTCGATGAGCACACGGCCGCTTGTGGGGTCAAGCAATCCGCAAATTATTTTTATGAGCGTTGTTTTTCCCGCACCGTTCAATCCGACGACGGCAATCTTGTCGCCTGTGCGAAGTGTGAGGTTGATATCCTTCAAAACGGCATGTTCGCTCTCGGGATACGTGAACGACACGTTTTCCAGCGTGATGGTGTGTTCTTTCCCCACAGGAAGTGGTTTTCCGTCCTCGAATTGAAACGGCTCGTCAAATTCGAGGAACTCGCGGTATACCGAAAGGTTTCTGCTGTGCATACTGAGCTGGTTGAACGAGCTGAGGATGTTCCGTGCCCAGGAAGCGGATTTCCCAACCGCATTAAAATACAGAAGGAACATAGAAGCAGACAAACCGTCGTTAAGAACCAGATTGATCAAAAACGCATACGCTATGCCGTTACGCAGGAACGTCAGTACGAGGCTTGTCAGATCTGACAGGAACAAAACCAGGTTTTGCTTTCTGCGAAGTGCAAAAACAGCCGCGAACGCTTTGTAGTAAAGCTCCTCGAGCCACCCCGCCAGTCCGAAAATGCGGACGTCCTTCGCAATGTAGTGGTTTCTTTCTATCCAACCGATATGACCGAGCTTTTGGTTCAGTGACGAGAACTCGTCGCGGTGACGGTCCTCGTAGCCATACACCCATTTGTCAACGCTAAAGCTTATAAGTGCTGTGACGATGATGATAAGCATCAGCCGGTAATCGATCATCAAAAGGATGGCATACATGGCTGCGAGCCCAAAAAATTGCTGCAACAGCCCGTTGAGCGTACCCCAGATCGCCTCTGCCGCCGCGCTATTGCCGCCAATCGCCCAGCTGACTTTGTGCATCATATCAGAAAAGGATTTTTTGAGTCGGTTGACATAGGAGGTGTCGCAGGCCTTTCCGTTGCGCATCCCCGACATCGTCAGCCGAAGCGTGATGCGCGGATACTGATGGAAGCCGTAGAAATACGCGTTTATTGCTTCCAGCACCAGCGACGAGCCGACGAACGCCGCTATCGTAAGGACAAGCGACGACAACGACACCTTGTTTTCCACTGCCGAAATGACCGACGGCGCAAGGTACAGATCAATCAGCTGGAGCGCGATAAACGTAGCAACGAACAAAAGCAAGTGAAACAATATTGCTTTTTCGTGTTTCCACGCAAGCTTTATCATGTAAATCGAGTTTTGAAAAGCGTTATATTTTGGCTTTTCCTTTTTTGTTTTCATTCTTATCACCTCGGATACTACCATATCACAAAAAACGATCCGTGCGTATTTCGGGGACGAATTGCACGGATCGGGGGATAAACGGTTATTGGGGGAGCAGGATCTCGGTGGTGAAGGCGCCGTCCTCGCTGTTGCGGCTGATGTAGCCCTCCAGCCGTTCCACGATGCTGTCGATACGCACCAGTCCAAAGCCGTGGCCCTTTCCCTTGGTGGAGCGGAACAGGTTGCCCACCTTGGAAAGCTTTTTTCCTGCGGTAAAGTTGGTAAAGGAGATGTAAAGCTGGGTGTTTTTCATGTCCATGTAGACACGGATCATCCGCCGTTCGGGAGGCAGGGCAAGGCTGGCTTCGATGGCGTTGTCGAACAGATTGCCGATGATCACACAGAGATCCAGCTCCGAGAGGCTCAGCGCCACGGGAATGTGTGCATCCGCCTTCACGGGGATGCCCTTGCTTTTGGCCAAGGAGATCTTGCTGTTCAGGATGGCGTCCGTCATGGGGTTGCCGGTTTTGATCACCGTATCCACGGTGTTCAGGTCGTGATCCAGCAGATCCAGATAGCGGCTGACCGCCTCTAAATCTCCCTTTGCGGCGTAGGCCTTCATGGTCTGGATATGGTTGCGGTAGTCGTGCCGCCAGCCCCGTATTTGGCGGTACATATTTTCCACCTCGGCGTAGTGGGTGTCCAAAAGCTCCCGCTGGTAGAGGGCGATTCTGTTTTCGGCTTTCTTTCTCAATTTCATAAAAAGTACCTCCCTCAGGTGGTGCATATCAAGGCGCGGTTGACTGCTTCGTACATCCCGCGGGAGAGGGGAATCTTTTCTCCCGAGGCAAGGACGACCTCCGCCTTGGTGATCTTTCGCACCTTGTACAGGTTCACCAAGAAGGGACGCCCCGTACGGCAAAAACGGCTGTCCAAAAGTGCCTCCGCCCCTGCCAGGGTCATTTTTGCGCGGTAGCTTTCTTTTCCGTGGAAGGTGACGTAGTTGCCTTGCACCTCCACCCAGGAGATCTCACGCAAAGGGATGCACACCGTCTCGCCGCTAAGCTCCAGGGTGATGCGTTTTTCGTTCTGCCCCAATTGCTCCGCGGCACGGTTCAGCACCGCAAAGAACTTGTCCTTGTCCAAAGGCTTTAACAAGTAGTGCAGAGCTGCCACGTCGTAGCCCTTGGCCAGATAGCGATCATACCCCGTGATGAACACGATGGGGGCGTGGGGAGCGGTTTTTCGCAATTCCTGCGCCAGCGCAATGCCGTCGATCCCCGGCATCTCGATATCCAACAGGAAGATATCCTGCCCGTCTTTGCCGAACAAAAGGGATTCCCCGGAGGAAAACGCCGTGATCTTTGCCGTGACACCCGCTTCCGCCGCCCAGGAACGCACCAAGCTTACCAAATATTCTCTTTGAGCCTCTTCATCGTCACAGATGGCGATACGGTATTCCATGCTTTGCACCTCCTTGCTTTTCATGGGGAGTATAGCATACTTCGTTCAAAAAAACAAGCCCTCTTTTTCGGAGAGGGCTTGGGGGTCAATCAAATTCATCCAGGTGTACGTAGACCTTCTTTTGGTAATTGAAGGGGAAGATGGCAATGTTAAAGTCCACCGCCTTGTCGTTTTCCGTGCGCACCACTACGGAGTAGGCAATGGCGTGGTAATGCCTGCCGGTACAGCCGACGCCGTTTTGATACACCATACGGTCACTGTAAGATACGGGAATGAAGGCGGGGATCAAAAGCAGCACCACCAGGGAAAGCACCAGAAGCTTCTTTTTGTAAAGCTTCACGGTGAAGACAGGCTTTTCTTCCTTGACAAAACGGCCGAAGCAGGCAAGCCCCGCCAGAATGCACACCGCCATGGCGCTCAAGAGCAGGCCAAAGTTGTTCAAGCCGTCGGTGATATACAGCAGACCGGCGAAAAGGGAGGCGAACAACGCTACGCACTCCACGTTCAGCAAGACGGCATTGCGCTTTTTGTAGGCAACACTGCCTCTGCGCAGGCGAACGATTCGCTTGATCACACGGAGGGTGGATAAGGCCGTGGTCAGGGCAGGGGTCAAAAACAACGCCATCAAAAAGGCTACCGAACCGGGGGTAAAGCTTAAAAAACCGCTCCCGCTGCTCATAGCGGGGAGCCAGGCGCTTCCCACAGTGAACAGGAAAAACCAGCCCCAAACACAAATCGTCAAGCCCAAAAGCCATTGGTAGGCCAACTGTCCTTTTTCTGTTTTGAAGGTCACGAAAATCATCCCTTTTTCTTTTAGTATAGCATACTTTTCGGGAGGCTGTCAAGCCTGCAAGGGAGGCGAAAAACTTTTTGCAGAAATTTCGATTTTCCTATTGACAAACCCGTTTCCTTTTGCTATAATAGCAAAGCTGTCTGCTGAAAAGTTGTTTTTCGCAGATAAAAGCTTATGGCGGAATAGCTCAG
>JAZRGI010000304.1:0-17566 GCA_045644105.1 Eubacteriales bacterium
ACCGTATCATTTGCAAAATGATTTTGCTATTCGATATTTTTTCTCTTTAGTAAAATAAAGGGCAGACACACCGTGTCTGCCATATCTTTATTTGCACGGGCAATTAAGCCTTTTTCATCGTGCGCAGGCAACGAGAACAAACGTTAATTGCTTTGCTGCCTTCCAGCTTTACCTTGCGAATATTGGGCTTCCAGCTTCTGTTGGTTTTGCGGTGAGAGTGGGAAACGTTCTGACCGAATACAACGCCTTTGCCACAGATACAACATTTTGCCATTTTGACACCTCCTAAACGAACATTCACCGACCGAATTTCGGTACGGCACACAAAATACTGTACAACATCGGTTATTATACCATATCTTTTTGAAAATTGCAAGTCTTTTTTAAAATTTTTTCTTTTTTTTTACATCATTTTTTTAAACCGCAGATCTGATCGATCATTTTTTCGTTCAAACCCTTCTCCAAAGCGATACCTCCGATGCTATCGTCCGGATTTTTGCGTAACGGAAAGAGAATTCTTCCGCCTCCGCGGACGAGGCTATCCACCGCAAAATCAACCTGTGCAGAGTGCGGCAGAGAAATATCCCGACAGATGATGAGTGTTTGTGAAGAGAAGATGCTTTCGGCAAGGAGATCGAGGGAGAGCACCTTTGTGAGTGTGATGGCATTTACCGTTGCGCCGCGAAGGGTGAGATAGTGAGAGAGTTTGCGTGCTTCACAGTCTCCCTTGTTGGAAACTACGGTTACGGTGGTATTTTTGGATCGGATCAGTGGCTCTGTCGGAGGCAGTTCAAAATCCTCCTTCTCGGATAGGACATCGGCGCGTTTGACAATGCGGGCGACCTGTTTTCCATGCGTGAGCGGTTCGGTGGTTTCAAGGAGAATTGCCAACGGAAGCTTTCCTTGAGCCGCCCACGTATCACCGACGAAACGGCACGAGAGAGCATCGGTGCGCATTTGAATGAGCGCATCGGTGATCGATTCACGGCAGAGAATCCGTGCGCTTTGCAGAACATGACGGTTTCTCAAATCGGCCAGGTACGACAGGAGATTGCGCAACTCATAAAAATTCGGTAGTCCATCCTGTTGTAGCTGCGGCATCACGCAATAGACGTAATTCCCCTCATTTTGCCAATGAATCGGGCAGGGTGTGCCGTTTGCCAACGCAAAGGTTGCCATTTGCGGGTGCGTTGGATGATCAAGCGCGTTGATGGTTCCTGTTATCAATGGGAGACCAAGCTCGGCTTGCAAACGGTAAAGTCCGAGAATCGTCGAGATGGATTCTCCGGCGATGCGAGAATCGGAGAGATTTTGGGGCAGTGTAAGTGCGACTGCCAGACGTTGCTCACTATAGTGACAACCCGAAACCGAAAGTGTCAGAACTGCCGTCAGTGCCGTATCCAGAGCATTTTTGAAGAAATCCTTGTCGGGTTGTGACGATGCGATGGCGGTCAGTAGGGTTCCGTCGTAAAGGGTATCGGACTTTCGCGTCGGCGAAAATGACAAATATTCAGAGCCGTTGGTAGCGATGGGGCAATGGCAAATCGGGGCGTCTGCCATCGGTGCTTCGTCGGTAAGGAGCGCTTTGACGGCGCGTGTGGGACGTAAGGCGCGTAAAAAGTCGATGCTCCAGGAAAAGCGTCGGGTTGGTTCTTGTATGACGTCGACGCGTTCGGACGATGTCGTATACGCAAAACGCATGGCACGCAAGTCCATTGGAAGAACTGCGGTTTCGAAGGCGATTGCATCTTCTTCCGACATACGAACAAGGTATTTCCCTTGATAGGCGTTTACCAACATGGAGAGCGGCATTGGTTCTCCATGTCGCGACAAACGCGGCAGAGAAAGGGTAACGCCTTTGCAGATCTGCATCAGTTCATACAAAAGACCGTTCTCTCCGATACGGTGGACGCGCTTGATCTTTTTGGTCAGATCGGGGTTCGCCAACAATCGGTTCGCTTGCATATCGTAATGGGCAGGATTTTCCGAGGGGGAAGAGAGCAGTAACAGGAGCGCGTCTCCGTCACGGTCTTCAGTCGCTTCCTTGCGAATTTTGCGAAGGCGAATAGCGGTGTCACCGTCCGAAACCGCAGTGTTGTCCGATTCCGAGACAAGTCGATCCACATCTGTTTCCAACGATGCCGAAAGATTTTGCAGAGCGCTCTCTTTTCCGGAACGCATCAGATAGGCGCTTGCCTGAAAGAATGCTTCGCGTATGCCGATCGGTTTTTTTGCCGTTGGGTAGAGTGCGTGGCGTTTTTGCATTATGTCGTTGTAGGTTCTTGCAACGAATGCATCGTTTGTCATCAACTCTGTGATCGCAAGCGCATCGGGATCATTTTCAAGCTTTTTGTTCAGAAGATCAAAAAACGCAAGCTCCTCAATTGCGGGATCTCTTTTTTCGTGACTTTTAAAATAATTCGCGCAAAAAGCAAGCATAGATAGCGGCATATTCAGACCGAGATCTTTTTTTGCTTGCTCCAATTGTGCGGGTGTATAGTTTCTGAAATTGATGACGTATCCTTTATTGCTCATTCCGATAACTCTCTTTCAACGAGTTGTCTACCAAACTTCCATAGCACAGGTTGCCGTCGTGACGTTCGATTCTGACGATTGCCGTTTCGGCTTGACACGGGGTATGGATGGGACAGGCAACCTCGACAAAATTGGGGGTATGTCCTTTGGCAATGCCGTTGGCGTAGCTTTCAAACAGTACCTCGACCTCGGTGTCGATCATGCTATCCAAAATGGACGATCGGATGGTTGCCGCTTTCGACGAAAGGATCGCCACGCGTTCGTGTTTGATAGATTCGGCAATCTGTCCGCTCATAGCGGCGGCAAGCGTACCCTGGCGCCGTGAGTAGGGGAATACGTGAATCATCAAAAATCCCGCATCCTCAACAAATTGCAAGGTTTTTTGAAAATCCGATTCCTCCTCGTGAGGAAACCCAACGATCATATCGGTGGTAAAGCTAACGTTTGGAATTGCGCGTCGCAGACGTTCCATGCCCTCGCGCGCGATGCGTGTGTTGTATTTACGTTTCATCAGTGCAAGGATATTGTCCGATCCGCTTTGCATGGACAGATGAAAATGCGGTGCAAGCGAGCGAAGAGATGCGATGCGATCTACAAAACTCTGCTTCATCAGACTGGGATCGAGCGATCCAAGACGGATTCTGCCTATGTTTGGAATCTGATCGATTCGGTACAGAAGGTCTGCAAGATCGGTGTCGGCAAGGTCTTTTCCGTAGGATGCCGTCTCGATACCCGTCAGAACGATTTCACGACAACCGTTTTCGGTCAGTTCACGCACTTCCCGGATGACGTCCTCGGGATCTTTTGAACGGATCTTTCCGCGCGCGTCGGGAATGATGCAATAGGTACAATGGCTTTCGCATCCGTCCTCAATTTTGACGTAGGCACGCGTTCTGTCAAACCGTGTGATGTGCATGGCTTCAAAGCCCGATGCATCGGGGGCACTGCACACCACGGTGGGAGTATTTGGCTTTTTTCCGGCTTCGATCAATGCAAGTGCCGCAGAAACGACCGATAGCTTGTTGTTGTTTCCGCAAACGTAGTCTACCCCCTCAATCGCACTGACGGCGTTCGGGTTGGTTTGCGAAAAGCATCCCGTGACCAATACAAATGCGTTGGGGTTGTGATGTATGGCACGGCGGATAAATTGTCTTGCTTTGCGGTCAGATTCGGCGGTGACGGTACAGGTGTTGATGACGTATACGTCACAACGGGCAGAGGGCGGGAGTATTTTCATACCGTATGCCGCAAATGCCTCGGCAATCGCCTCGGATTCATATTGATTGACTTTACACCCCAGCGTATAGATGCCGACGGAAAGATGGGAATAGGACATAACTGCTCCTTGCGATCGAAATTTTTTCTACTCTTTATTTTATCATGATTTTCTTACTTTGTAAATAAATATTTGTAAAAATTAGCGATGAATTTGCAAAATTGTATTGAAAAACCCAAAAAAGCATTGTATAATAGCAGATGAACAGATTCAAAGAAAAGGATCGCCATGTGCGAAATGGAGCAGTATGCAGATCATTACCGTAAAAAAGAACGACGCGGGACAACGCCTGGATAAGTTTTTATCCAAAGCGGTCAAGGGACTACCCATGTCGTTGATGTATAAATATATCCGTACCAAAAAAATCAAGGTAAACCGTGCGCGTACGCAACAAAGCTATATGCTTTGTGAGGGCGATGAGATTCAGTTGTTTATCAGAGAAGAATTTTTTGCATCCCCCGAGTCGGATACGGGTGCGCTTCTTCGCATTCGTCCCAAGCTTGAGATCGTCTATGAGGACGATAACATCATGCTTCTGAATAAGCGTCCCGGCGTTTTGGTGCATGAGGATACCGAGGCAGCGGAAAACACACTGATCATGCACGTCAAGGCATATCTTGCCCAAAAGGGTGAGTACGATCCGAATGAGGAGCAATCCTTTGCGCCTGCGCTATGCAACCGCATTGACCGTAATACGGGAGGGATCGTCATTGCCGCCAAAAATGCCGAGGCATTGCGCGTGATGAACGAAAAGATCCGTCAGGACGAATTACAAAAGCGCTATCTTTGTCTGGTACACGGTACGCCGACACCAAGACAGGCAACTCTGCGCGGTTGGCTTTGGAAGAACAGTGCGGAGAATATGGTGACGGTTTCCGACGTCAAAAAGAACGGATATAAAGAGATTATCACACAATACCGCGTGTTGGCAACCAAAAAGGGACAGTCGCTTCTGGAGGTCGAGCTGGTAACGGGAAGAACGCACCAGATCCGCGCGCACCTTTCCCATATCGGACACCCGTTGGTGGGGGATGGAAAGTACGGTGTCAATCGCAATGACCGTGAACGGGGATATAAGTATCAGGCACTCTATGCCTTTCAATTGGGCTTCCGTTTTCAGGACGTTGACAACGTGCTTGGATATTTAAACGGAAAGACATTCTCTCTGGATCGCGACAGTATTTGGTTTGTCAAGGACTTTGAAAAGGGAGCATCGGAGAAATGAAAGACCGTTATTGCAGCAAGCAGTTACCGTGGCTGCTGTCGGGAGCGGTTTTGACGGCTCTGACGATCGTCTTTCCGGTACTCGGATTTTTGGAATGGGTATCAATGATCCCGCTTTTGATCGGCGTGTACCGACTTTGTGAAAGCGACGGATGCGGTCTTTGGCGCGCGTACCGATACGGATTTTTGACGGTTTACGCCTTCTATTTTGTGATCTACCATTGGATCATCAATCTCTATCCGTTGGATTTTATCGGAATGGACGAGCTATCTTCGGCGGCGGTCGTTGCCGTTGGATGGTTGGGACTTCCGATCCTGCAGGCGGTTCTTGGGGGATTGATCTTTCTTTTGTTCCGCTTGATGCATCGCTTGCCGATCTTTCACCGTTATGCGCTTCTGCGTCCGTTTGCGTTTGCGGCGCTTTGGGTGGTGTTTGAATGGAGTGCTACGGTTGGATGGACGGGAGTTCCGTGGGGAAGACTGTGTCTTGGACAGATCGAATATCTGCCGATTTTGCAGAGTGCCTCTTTGTTTGGATCTTATTTTGTTTCTTTTTTGTTGTTGCTTGTGAACGGATTGTTGGCGTATGCCTTCCTTTACCGCACGCGAACGACGGTATGTGCGATCACTGCGGCGGCGCTTCTTGTCGGTAATCTTACCTTTGGCATGATTGCGCGGTTGATTCCCGAACGTGTGAGAGGGGATGCGATCCAAGCCGCCGTTATTCAAGGCAACATCAGTTCTTATGAGAAATGGAGCAGTGATATTTCTTATATCAAATCGGTATACGGTGACCTCACACGACAAGCGGCGGCAGAGGGGGCGCAGTTGGTCGTTTGGCCGGAATCGGCATTGCCGTATGACATCGGCTACGAGAATAGCAAGCGGGAATTTGTTTGTGATCTTGCGAAAGAATGCAATATCACACTGATCGTAGGCGCTTTTTATTATGACGAAGACGGCAACGGATACAATGCTTTGGTATGCGTGGATCCTGACGGAACAATGCACGACGTGTTTTATGCAAAGCGGCATCTGGTTCCCTTTGGGGAGTACGTTCCGATGCGCAATCTGATTATGACGTTGATCCCGCCGCTTGCCGAGCTTTCGGCTCTTGGCGAAGATCTTTTCCCGGGAAGTGATTCCGCACTTTTTGAAACCGAATGGGGAGAGATCGGTTCGCTCATCTGCTTTGATTCGATCTACGAGCGGTTGACGCTTGAAAGTGTGCGCGACGGTGCCGATTTGATGATTGTTTCAAGCAACGACAGTTGGTTTTACGATTCGGCGGCAGTCTATCAACACCAGGCACAGGCACAGTTGAGGGCCATTGAGAGCGGAAGATACCTCCTCCGTGCCGCCAACACGGGAATCTCTACCGCTATTTCTCCCAAAGGAGATCGGCTTTTGTGGATCGATCCATTGGAACAGGGATACGGCGTGACAAGCGTTTATCCGCAGAACGGTGCGACACTCTATACGTTGATCGGAAATACCTTTGTCGTTTTGTGCGCCGTGTTTGTAATTTTTGTTCTTTCCTATGATACGTTTTTGACAATCGGAAAACGTGTGAGCGGGAACAAGAGGAAGGCGCAACTCTCCGAACTCTAACGGGTTTAATTGAAAATGAAACAGAGGCTTTGCCTGCGATTTGCCGACAAAGCCTCTTTCTGTACGTTTTTATGGTTTACAGGTGCCGCACGGATCATATCCGTTGCCAACCGCTTCCTCCCGTGTGATAAAGTAGATGCGGTTTTGCTCCTGCGGTATGTGGGCGCAGGTGGGAAGATGGAACTTTTTGGTGTTCAGATTGCCAATAAAGCCGTATTCACTTCCCGAGGCGGTGTCCGATGTGGTTTTCTCACTCTCGGTGGGATTGAGGGGAACACCTGCATTTTTTGAAGTTGTAAAGGTCAGTGATTTTCCGTCGCTGATGCATATGATATCGCCCTGAAGATCGGTGCGATAAAGCATCACGTCTGCATCGCGCAACCGTGAAAGCACCTCGTCGTTGGGGTGCCCGTAGGAGTTGTTGGTTCCAACCGATATCACACCGTAGGCGGGGGCAACCTCGCGCAAAAAGCGATAGGAGGTGGAGGTGTTGCTACCGTGATGTCCAAGCTTGAGAAGGGTAGATCGAAGCTCGGTGCCCGCATCCAAAAGATCGGCTTCGGCGGTTGTTTCCATATCGCCGGTCAAAAGGAAGGAGGTTTCACCGAAAACGATGCGCAACACGATGGAAGTGTTGTTGGTATCGTTGTATTGCTTGACGGGGCCGACAACGGTTACCGTCGCATTGCCAAGTTGGAATACGGTGCCTGCCGTGGGAATCTCTACGGTGCATTTACGCTCGGCGGCTTTGGCAACAAAGTTGCGGAAGGCTTGGGTGTCGTAGTCGGTGATGGGGGCAAACACTCTGGATGCGGTTGCTGCCGTCAATGCGCCCGAAAGACCGCCAACGTGATCTTCATGCGCGTGTGTACATACGACGTAATCCAGGTGTGAAACGTTATGCTTTTTCAAATACGAAAAGACCAGATTACTATCGTCCGTGTTTCCGCCGTCTATTAACATATATTTTCCGGCATTGGATACGAGAATGGCATCGGCTTGTCCGACGTCAATAAAATGCAATTGCAAGGTATCCTCTCCAACGTCGGAGGACGGTGGGGTGTTGCTTTGCGTTTGGGGCAAGGTACCGATGCAGGAGGTGCAACAGGAAAATAACAGACAGAACAGGGTAAACAGGATAAAAATGCGTTTTATCATAGGTTATCCTTTCCAAAAGGATCAGTTGCCGAATTCTACAAGCTCTAATCCTTCGTTTTGATCAAGGGTATGGCTAATGTGCCACTCACTGTTGAACAGAAGAAAATCGTTGCCTCGGAAATCCTGCACCCATTTGACGTCAAACAGATGAAGCTTTTTGGGATCGGCTCCGTTTGCAATGCGGCGGATATACTGATAAGGTTGGGGATACTGCTTGTAGGTAACACCGTATTCGGCTTTCATACGCGATTCCAATACGTCGTATTGCAACATACCTACAACGCCGACGTAAACGCGTTCCAAGCCTCCGCCCGGCTCAATGAAGATCTGAATGGCACCCTCTTGGGCAATCTGATTCATACCCTTTGCAAACTGCTTTCGCTTCATACTGTCGATCTGCTCGACCATTGCGAAGCATTCGGGCGCAAACGTGGGAATTCCCTCAAATTGAATCTTGTTGGTTTTGTCGCAGATGGTATCACCGATCGAGAAAATACCGGGATCAAAGACACCGATAATATCGCCGGCATAGGCCTCCTGAATAATCGAGCGTTCCTGTGCCATCATTTGTTGCGGTTGAGAAAGCTTCAGCGCCTTGCCGCCCTGCACGTGGAAATATTCCTTGTCATGCTCAAATTTACCCGATACAATGCGCATAAACGCGATGCGGTCACGGTGCGCCTTGTTCATGTTTGCTTGAATCTTAAAGACAAATGCCGAAAATCCTTCGTCAAAGGGCGATACGGTCAGATCTCCCGCGCGGCGGGGCAGGGGAGCGGTGGTCATTTTGAGGAAGTGCTCCAGGAAAAATTCCACACCGAAGTTGTTGAGCGCCGATCCGAAGAATACCGGACTGAGCTTACCGCAACGCACTGCCTCAATATCAAAATCAAAGCAAGCGCCGTCCAAAAGCTCTACCTGTTCGGTCAGTTCTTCGCGTGCGTAAGAGCCGATCAATTCGTCAAGACGGGCGGTGTCGTTGATATCGCAATCGATAGAGGAAAGGCGGTCACGTCCGCGATGCGAGTTGCCGAATGCGAGAATGCGGCGTCCGTCTCGGTCGTATACGCCCTTAAAACTGACACCGCAACCGATAGGCCAGTTCATGGGATAGGTGCCGATGCCGAATTCCTTTTCCAACTCGTCCAAAAGATCAAACGGATCACGTGCCTCGTGGTCAAGCTTGTTGATAAAGGTGAAGATCGGAATGTGTCGCATGGCACAAACCTTAAACAACTTTCGCGTTTGCGGCTCGATACCCTTTGCGGCATCGATAACCATGACCGCACTGTCTGCCGCCATCAGGGTACGGTAGGTATCCTCCGAGAAGTCCTGGTGTCCGGGGGTATCCAGAATATTGATGCAATAACCGTCGTATTCAAACTGCATGACCGACGAGGTGATCGAAATACCTCTCTTTTTTTCCATGTCCATCCAGTCGGAAACCGCGTGACGGTCGGACGCCTTACCCTTTACCGAACCGGCGGTTTGGATAGCGCCGCCGTAAAGAAGAAATTTTTCGGTCAACGTGGTTTTACCGGCGTCGCGGTGGGAGATAATTGCAAACGTCCTTCGACGGTTGATCTCTTGTTCCTGTGCTTTCATTGGCTTTGCTTTGCCTCTCTCTCTGTCGTGTTTTTAAAATATGCTAACCTAGATATTATATCATATTTGGGGTGGTTATGCAAGTCTTTTTTTGCATTTTTATTGCTGTAACGTCTTTGTGTAATAAAGTGCTAATCTTAATATAAAATTTATAATTTAAAGAGTTAAAATCACTTGACAAGATGCCGAAACATGATGTATAATTAAAACAGATACGTTTGAATTGGCAATATGCCGCAGGACTTATGGGGAAGGGGATTTTTATGAAAAAAGTTTTTAGATATATGACCGTTCTTTTTTTAGTTGTCGTTTTGGCGGGCTTGATGATCTCCATGACCGCCTGCAAGGTAACTACAGAAGATTTTATTGATTTTACCGTGACCGCCGAAAACCGACATATGGTCGGATTTACGGGAGCTTCGGGTGAGCATTTGGTAATTTCTCAGGTTTTTAACGTCGACAATCAATGGTACCGCGTTACCGAGATCGGAGAATCGGCATTTTACGGTTGTACCGAACTGAATAGTATTATCATTCCGGAAGGTGTTGGAAAGATCGGTAATTCTGCTTTTTACGGTTGTTCCAAAATGACGCAGATCCAGATTCCTCAAAGCACTACGGTGATTGACAACAATGCGTTTTACGGTTGTCGCAATCTGCGAAGCGTGACATTGTCGGAGCAGACCGTCAGAATTGGCGACTACGCATTTTACGAGTGCGAGATGTTGGAGAGTTTTTTGATTCCGACCAATGTTTCCGATATTGGCGAGTATGCTTTCGGCAGGTGTCTGAAGCTACGAAATGTTGATATGAAGGGTGAGATCACTCGCATCGGAAATTATGTATTTTCCGAGTGCGTTGCGTTGACCGAGATTACCATTCCGGAGCGCGTTCAACAGATTGGAACCGGCGCATTTTACCGTTGCACCGCATTGGAGAAGATCTCTATCCCCAACACCATGCGGACGATTGCGTCCGACGCGTTTGACGGATGCGAGGGCTTGTTGCAAACCGAAAACGGAATCACATACGTTGATAAATGGGCGATGAAGCGCATGACCGATGACGCCAACGTGACTTTTCGTGAGGATACGGTCGGCATTGCTAACGGTTTGTTTATGGGATGCGAACAGATCACCGATATCACCTTGCCGCAAAACTTGAAATCTATCGGAAATTCGGTGTTTTATAATTGTGTGAATTTGGAACGTATCACCGTCCCGAAAACCCTTGCTTACGTCGGGGATAACGCCTTTATGGAATGTTGGGCATTGAAGGCGATCGAGCTCCCCCACGGAGTAACCTACATCGGCGACGGGGCTTTTCGTGAGTGCGTGAATCTGAAGGGGATCGAAATTCCGAATGCCTTGAAAAAAATCGGGGATTTTACCTTCTATAATTGCTATCGTTTGTCGCAACTTACATTTCCCGTTTCGTTGGTCAGTATTGGCGATTTTGCTTTTTATAATTGTGATTTTACCAAACTGACGATGCCGGATAGTGTAACCCATGTTGGAAAGGGAGCGTTTTCCTATACCCCCTTGAGAAGCATCACGATTTCGGAGGGGGTAACGCAAATTTTGGAAGAAACCTTCTTCTCGTGTTATGACCTGGAAACCGTTATAATTCCGGACGGTGTAACGAACATTGGAGATTATGCTTTTTGTGCCTGCACCTCGCTGAAAGGCATTACGTTACCCAACAAGTTGGAAAAAATCGGAATCGCCGCATTTCAATCGTGTAACAAATTGCAAAACGTTACGTTCCCTTCGGGTATGAGGGAGATCGGAGATTTTGCTTTTCAGTACTGTAGCAGACTGGTTAATGTTACGATTCCCAAGAGTGTGGTCAAAATCGGAAATTACGCGTTTACGATTACCCCGTGGTTTATTTACTATGAGGGCACGATTGCCGACTGGGAGAAGATCGAGGTCGGAAACTCCAACGAAGGACTTGAACAATCCAATCTTTACTTTTACTGTGAAGCGCAACCAACCGATAGTGTAAATCGATATTGGCACTACGTAAACGGTGCGCAGGTGATCTGGTCTACAGATTAATAGCTTTATAAAAAAGACGGTTTGATTGAACGATCGAACCGTCTTTTTGGCTTTATGAAATTTATGAATTTACATCAGTGGCGCAAAAACGCGGCAGACGTTGCGGAAAAGACGCATCAGAACGTTGGCTTTGCAATCCTGATCGGTGATCTGACGGCAGGTTGCCTGCGTTTTTAAAAAATCCTCCTTCACTTCGGCTACCGAGCTTGTCCGATAGAGGCAAACACCGCATTCAAAATGCAGATACAGACTTCTGAAATCAAGGTTAACGGTTCCGACCGTGGCAACCGTGTCGTCGGCTACGAAACTTTTGGCGTGAACGAAGCCGTCCTTGAATTCGTAGATTTTAACGCCTGCGTCAAGCAAGGTGCGGTAATAAGAACGCGTGGTAAAATGCACGGTTTTCTTGTCGGGAATTTGCGGTGTTATGATGCGTACGTCAACGCCGGATTTCGCGGCGGATTGGAGAGAGGCAAGCATGCCGTCGTCTATCATCAGGTACGGGGTGGTGATATAAAGATAGTGTTGTGCCTGCTCTATGATGCGCAGGTATACCTGCTCGCCCACGTTTTCTTCTCCCATTGGGCTATCCGAATAGGGTTGAACCCATCCGCAGACGCAGATGTCGGCATTTTTTGCAATATGGGACAGGGGGCGGTAGACATCAAAATCCTCTTTTTGTTTGGAAAGAAAGTTCCAGGTTTGCAGAAAGATGACAGAAAAACTCCATGCGCCATCTCCGCAAAGACGGATCGCGCTATCCTTCCATATCCCAAAACGAATTCGTTCGCCGATATATTCGTCCGCCAGATTGATGCCGCCCGTATAGGCGATTTTTCCGTCGATGACAGTGATCTTACGGTGGTCGCGATTGTTTTGAAGCGTTGTGAGAAAGGGATGAAACCGGTTGAATTTTTCGCATTTGATGCCACTTTCCCGTAAGGTCTTTTCATAATTCGGAGGCAGGGTAAAGAAACAACCAACGTCGTCGTATATGATCCTCACGTCAACACCGTTTGCAACGCGCTCGCGAAGGATTTTTAAAATTGACTGCCACATGACACCGTCTTCTATGATGAAATACTCCATAAAGATATAGCGTTCCGCAGTTTGAAGATCGGTCAGAAGTGCGCTCAACATTTCCTTTCCACTGCCAAAATATGCCGTTTGCGTATGATCGTAAACGGGAAAAGGCGTGCTTCGGTCAAAGTATTGCAATAACCTACGCTGGTCGGGCAATTGGCATAGCGCGTCGTTCAGAACCTCTTTGGAGGCTCCGAATGCCGATTGTGAGGATTTTTCGATTTTGGAAAGCCGCATTCGGAATCCGACGGTGGCGGTTTGCGGGTGGAAGATCCAATAAAATACGCCGCCAAACAGAGGAAAGAGGAGTATCAAAAAAACGAGAGAGAGCTTGAATGCGCTTTTGTCGTCCCGCGTCATCAGATGGAGTGCCGTGACGATACTGAAAGCCCGTAAGATTGCCTTAAGCACGATCGCGCGATACAAAAGAACGACGGTGAATAGGATCTGCGACAGGAGCAGAAGCAGGATCAGTGTTCGTCGGTTCAAAAGCTTTTGCACCCCTCGCAAGGGTGTTTTTTTTGTTGCGTTCATGGTGTTCTCCTATTCGTTTATGTGAAAAAAACTTCCTTGTTTTTGATAGGCAAAGAGCCGCCGACCTTGTTGAAAAGTCGACGGCTCAAAGTGTGTTTTTTGATTGATAAAAAAGTCAATGTTTAGAGCGGTTTCCGATCAAGCCGAATGCTTTTGCAAGCTCCATTACGATCAACGGAATCATAAAAAGTCCGATAGCAATGAGATACATCTTCGGTTGCAGCCATACCAGACCGAAGGCGACGCGAACGGGAGTAAAGAGCAGGAGCGCGGTGAGCAGAACGGTTGCCAAAGCGGCAAGATTCAGGGTTTTATTGGAGAAGGGATTCATGCGAAAGAGCGAGCGTTCCGACCGCATATTGAACGCCTGCACGATTTGAGAGAATGCAAGCACGATAAACGCCATGGTCTGTCCCGATGCGAGTGCAGCAGCATCGTTTGTCAGGGCGCCGTTTACAAGATCACCAAACGAGTAGCCTGTACCAATCCAAAAGGCGGTCAAGGTCAAAAGACCGAACATAACGCCTTGCAACAGGATTTGGACACCGTATCCGTGCGCAAACAAGCCTTCTTTCTTCGGCTTGGGCTTTTGGGACATGACACCGTCTTCCACCGGCTCCATGCCAAGCGCAATGGCGGGAAGCGAGTCGGTGACGAGATTGATCCAAAGAAGCTGCATGGAAAGCAGAGGAGAAATATGCCATGCAAGCATCGCGCAAAATACGCAGAGAACTTCGCCGATATTGGTGCCCAACAGGTATCCGACCACCTTTTTGATATTGGCATAGATGCCGCGTCCTTCTCCAACGGCATCGACGATGGTGGAAAAGTTATCGTCGGTCAAGGTCATGTCGGCGGCACCCTTTGCAACGTCGGTACCGGTAATGCCCATGGCACATCCGATGTCGGCAGCTTTTAGTGCGGGAGCATCGTTTACGCCGTCACCCGTCATGGAAACGACCTGATCCTTACGTTGCCATGCCTTGACGATGCGGATCTTGTTTTCGGGAGAAACGCGGGCATATACCGAAATGGAAGCAACCTTGCCGTCAAGTTCTTCGTCACTCATGGCATCCAACTCGGCGCCGGTAATGGCGAGATCGCCGTCCGAAAGGATGCCAAGCTCGCGCGCAATGGCGGATGCCGTCACGACGTGGTCACCCGTGATCATGACCGGCTTGATACCCGCCTTACGGCAAACGGCGACGGCTTCCTTTGCTTCGGGACGGGGCGGGTCGATCATGGCGACCAAGCCCACAAAGGTCAGACCGCATTCCAATTGTTCGGAAGAGATCGAGGAGGGAAGCTCGTCAATGTATTTGTAGCCGACGGCAAGTACACGAAGCGCATCTGCGCTCATACGGTTGGTCATTTCGCGCGCTTTTTCAATATTTCCGGCAATGCAACGTTCTGCCATCATGTCAAACGCGCCCTTGGTGATCACGATCAGCCTGCCGTTCATGCGATTTACCGTGGTCATCAGTTTGCGGTCGGAGTCAAAGGGAAGCTCGGCAACGCGCTCAAATTCGGCATTAAGAGCATCCTTCGTCATTCCGCATTTGTGCGCCGCGAGAACCAACGCCGTCTCGGTAGGATCGCCGATGTGAAGCTCGCGCCCGTTCTCGAAGCGGATCGAACCGTCGCAACACAGTGCCGTGATGCGAAGCAACTCACGGGTGTTTTCGGGGATCGTCTCATCTGCGCGGAAGGGGGAGGCATCACCGTCACCGTCGCACCAGGTGCGTACCAGTGTCATGCGGTTTTGTGTCAGGGTACCCGTTTTATCCGAACAGATCACCGAAGCACTGCCCAGTGTTTCAACGGCGGGGAGTCTGCGGATGATGGCGTTTTTGTTTACCATGCGTTGAACACCGATCGAGAGAACGATGGTGACGATGGCGGGAAGCCCCTCGGGAATTGCCGAAACGGCAAGCGAGATTGCCGTCATAAAGATGTCAAGAGGAGGAATGTTGTTGAGAAGTCCAACAATGAAGATGATCGCGCAGGCACCCAACGCGACAAAGCCGAGATATTTACCAAGCTTTGCAAGCTTTTCCTGAAGAGGTGTTTTGCTCTCTCCTGCCGATTCCAAGAGATTGGCGATCTTTCCCATCTCGGTTTCCATACCGGTTTGGGTAACGACGGCAAGCGCGGTGCCGTAGCTGACACTGCAACCCGAGAAGATCATGGTGGAACGATCTCCCAAAGGAGCATCCTCGGTAACCGATGCGAGCGCATCCTTTTCGCTTGGTACCGATTCTCCCGTTAGCGCTGATTCTTCGCACTTCAGACTGACCGAACGGATCAGTCTTGCATCTGCGGGAATGCTGTCGCCGGCTTCCAACTTAATAATATCGCCGGGAACCAGCTCGACGGCATCGATGATCTGTTCCTGTCCTTCACGGATGACACGCGTGTGCGGTGCCGAAAGATTTTGCAAGGCTTCCAATGCGTTTTCGGCTTTACTTTCCTGGATCATACCCATGACCGCGTTGAGGATGACGATCAAAAGGATCAGAGCCGGCTCAAAAAATTCCATTGGATCGTGCTCGGTGCAGGCAACGACAAAGGAAACGACCGCCGCCGCAATCAATATCAGGATCATAACGTCTTGAAACTGTTCAAAGAAGCGTCGGAGCATGCTCTTCTTTTTCTTTTCTTTCAGGCGATTGGCACCGTGCACTTCGCGCCGCTGGGCGACTTCTGTTGCGTTAAGTCCGGTTTCAGCATTGGTGTTCAGTTCTTGCAACACCTTTTCGGATGTCATGCTATGATGATTCAATGTAAGAATTCCTCCCGTTTTTATAGTGTATAATAATTATAACACACGGTCGTGTGATTGTCAATAGGTTTCGCGTAATTTTGAAAAATTATAAAAAATAGATAAAAAGGGATGATATAGTAAAATCTATTTTGGATATCGCATGGTTTTTTTTGATGATTTTTATGATAAAAGACGCGAAATAAAGTGGTGTTTACCCAAAAAAGAGCCTGTTTTTTTGTAGGAATTGCAACAAACCAAGGTGTATAAAATTGCAATTTTTGTTGTTATAATAGAAATGAACGGAAACGCCAAAAAAAACTTGACGCAAGAGTTGTTTTGTATTATAATAATGATATATTTTATAAGAAAAGGCTATGACAGGAAACAAGTTCGATTGAATGGCGCAGAGAGCCGTCGGTTGGTGTAAGACGGTACATTCGATGGAATATAACTCATCCTCGAGCTTCCAATCCAAAGGTGTTTGCCAAGTAGAATTGGACGGTCTCTCCCGTTATCGAGAAGCTACATTGTTGGATGTGGCGTAAAGTGGGTGATGTAATCACCAAGCAGAGTGGTACCGCGGAGAGCAGAATATCTTCGTCTCTTTTATGCAAAAGTATGTTACTGTTGCGTAAAGGAGATTTTTTGTTTTTATCTGCGGCGCAACCGAAAGGGGTTTTGGAATGAACAATTGCAAAAAGTATGAAAAACAATATTATTTGCCCAAAGGCGAATATAACGATTGGATGCGGAAGGATTCGATCGATCGGGCACCTGTTTGGTGCAGCGTCGATCTTCGTGACGGAAACCAGGCGTTGGTGATCCCGATGAGCCTGGAGGAAAAGCTGGACTTCTTCCAACATCTGTGCGCAATCGGATTTAAGGAGATCGAGATCGGATTTCCCGCAGCATCGGAAACCGAGTATCTGTTTTGCCGTACACTCATTGAACAGAATCTGATTCCCGACGACGTTACCATTCAGGTATTGACGCAATCGCGTGAGCATATTATCGCAAAGACCTTTGAGGCGATCGACGGCGCAAAGAACGCCATCGTTCATCTTTACAATTCCACTTCTGTGGCGCAGAGAGAGCAGGTCTTTAAAAAGAGTAAGGCAGAGATCGTTGAAATTGCAAAATTCGGCGCAAAGCTTTGCAAGGCGTACCGTGAAAAGGCAAAGGGAACCGTACATTTTGAATACTCGCCCGAAAGCTTTACGGGAACCGAACCCGAGTTTGCCGCAGAAATCTGCAACGAGGTGATCTCGATCTGGCAACCGACTCCCAACGATAAGGTGATCATCAATCTGCCCGTTACCGTGTCGCACTCCATGCCTCACGTTTATGCGGCGCAGGTGGAATATATGTGCAAAAATCTGCGTAATCGCGAAAATCTGATCATTTCGCTCCATCCGCACAATGACCGCGGATGTGCGGTGGCAGACAGTGAGATGGGGTTGCTTGCCGGCGGTGACCGTATTGAGGGAACCCTCTTTGGCAACGGCGAGCGCACGGGTAACGTGGATATTATTACCCTGGCTCTGAATATGTATTCGCAGGGCGTTGATCCCATGTTGGATTTCTCGGATCTGCCCAAGATCACAGAGGTTTACGAGCGCGTTACGGGAATGCACGTTTACGAAAGACAACCGTATAGCGGAAAGCTTGTGTTTGCGGCGTTCAGCGGCTCGCACCAGGATGCCATTGCAAAGGGCA
>JAZRGI010000305.1:0-3196 GCA_045644105.1 Eubacteriales bacterium
CATCAGAAATCAAACGAATCAACCGCAATGTCCTGCAGTTGGTACATCGATAAAGATTCATCGTTTTGCTTGTCTGCCGGAACAAGATTGACGATCAACAACCAGATTAAAATGGCAGAGAGCAGGCACAGAAGTTTAGGAAGAATATGCGAACGTCGCAAAAAAGACGCAGCGCTTTCTTTGGGCACCGTCATATGCCCGATTGCGTTTTTTTTCATGATTCTCCTCTCCCTTTTTAGATTTCCTTGTCTGTCGAATCATCGGAATACGGCACCGCGGTAACACCGTCGGTCGACTCACTTTCCTCGATTACTTCCTCGGAATACTGATTTTGATCGGTCGTGTCGGTCGTTTCCGCAGGTTGTTGCTCCTCCGCGTTTTTGACGGGAGGCTCAACGTGTGCGATCTCTTCCATCATCTGCAGATATTCCTTGCGCATATTGGCACGCTTATGACGCAGATAGGCATTTCCCGCGATATAGGTCATCAAAATATCGTAAAGTGTCTTATCGTCTACGTGACGCAAGAGCTTGCCGTTTTGCGCCACCGAAACGGCTCCGGTCTGCTCCGAAACAACGACCACCAACGCATCACTGACCTCGGTAACGCCCACCGCCGCGCGATGGCGAGTTCCAAGATTTCCGAAATCCGAGATCTGACGTGTTGAAGACGGCAGAACACAACTTGCCGCCAGGATTCGCATATCACGAATCACCATTGCACCATCGTGCAACGGAGAGTGATTGAAAAAGATGTTGCGCATAAGCTTGGAGGACACCTGCGCGTCAACGATATGTCCCGTGCGGATATAATCTCCAAGCTTGGTCAGGCCTTCAAAAACGATCAACGCGCCGGTATGTTCTTTCGACATTTTGGAAACCGCATCCACGGTTTCTTCCGCAACCGATTTTGCAAGTCCCATTCGTTTCTTGGAAATCGAGTTACTGTTGGGGTTGAGCAACGTCCAATTTCCCAACGATTCCAAAGCGTCCCGAAATTCGGGTTGAAAAATAACAACGGTACAAAAGAATGCGGCTGCGGCAAACAAGCGGACGATATAGGAAAGCGCAGGAAGACGGAATGCCGAAACCACGGCGCTCGCTACCGCAACCAACGCCAATCCAAGCATGACTCTGCCTGCACGGCGATCCCGGAAAAAGCGATATACACCGTATAAAACCACCGCAAGCAAAAGAATGTCAATCACATCTTTGACACCGATTTCGGCAAACGGTCCGACGATATATTTCCGGAAAAAATCGCAAATTTGAATTCGGATATTAGCAAAAAAGTTCATCCTGATCGCCTCCCTGATTTTTTTATCCATACAGTTTATAAAAAAATCGATACCTATTTATATTATAACATAATTCATAAAAAAATCCAATAGCTTTTCCAAAAAAATATAAACTTTTTTTACAAAAAAAGAACAGCATTCTCCTCAAAAACACCCTTCTGTCCGCTTGTTTCCACATTTGCCGGTTTGGTGGGCAAAGATCACCGTGCGCTAAAAAAATATTTAATTGATAAACATCTAAAACGCTATTTTCAAAAAGGCATTTGACCGTACGCTTTTGCCAAATAAAGCCACACTAAAAAGGACGGAGATTGCAATCTGCTTTCTCCGTCCTTTTGATCGGTAGGTTTTGTATTTTCAGTCGTTAAAATCATCCGTAAGAGCTATTTTGGAGATTTTTCAAGAAAATTCGACTGCTTACTTTTCATACGCTCCGCGCGATTTCAACATATCGTGCTTGATCTCCCAAAGCTTTTGCGAAAGGTCTACGTAATAGTTGTGAGGATTGCTGAATCGGCGAACCTCATCCCACATTCCCGCAATTTCCTCCGCGCAATGCGTGCGGATGTCCTCCAACGCGGGCAGATCATAGACCTGCTTGCCGTTTTTGAAGACAGGCACCAACAATTCGGTAGCGGTAAAATTCTCCATCAACTTGCGTTTCCACGTGTGTTGAGGATCGAAAATCTCATAGGGCTTTGTATCGTCGATCGTTTCATCCCATACACAAAGAACGTCTGCCTCTGCCTTTCCCGTATCACGTCCGCGCAAACGGTATATCTTCTTGAAGTGCGGCGTCGTAATTTTTCCAACGTTTTCACTGATCTTGATCTTCGGCAGAATACTGCCGTCCTCACGCTCCACTGCACAAAGCTTGTATACACCTCCAAAAACGGGATCGCTCTTTGCCGTGATCAAGCGCTCGCCTACGCCAAAGGCATCAACCTCCGCGCCCTGTCGGATCAGCTCACGAATGATATATTCGTCCAAAGAATTGGAAATGATGATCTTACATTCTGTCCACCCCGCATCGTCAAGCATTTTACGAACCTTTTTGGTCAGGTACGTAATATCACCGGAGTCGATACGAATGCCGCATTTGCGAATTCCCTTTGGAGCCAACACCTCATTAAATACGCGAATCGCGTTGGGAATACCCGATTCGACAACGTTATAGGTATCTACCAAAAGAGTTGCATTATCGGGATAGATCTCGCAGTAAGTCTTAAACGCCTCGTACTCGGTGTCAAACATTTGCACCCAGGAGTGTGCCATTGTACCGGTTGCCGGAACACCGTAAACAAGGTCGGTAATGGTGCAGGCAGTTGCATTTACGCCGCCGATATAAGCCGCACGAGAGCCCAAAATTGCCGCATCTGCCCCCTGTGCACGGCGCGAACCGAACTCACTGATTGCTCTGCCCTTTGCGGCACGCGTCAATCTTGCCGCCTTGGTAGCGATCAGAGATTGGTGGTTGATCATCATCAAAACATAAGTTTCGATAAACTGCGCCTCAATTGCGCGTCCGCGAACTATCATCAACGGCTCGCCCGGAAAGACAACGGTTCCCTCGGGAATTGCCCAAATATCACCGCCGAATTTAAAATCGCGCAAAAATTCCAGAAACGCCTCCGAGAAGCAATTCTTCGAGCGCAGGTACTCAATGTCCTCTGCATCAAAATGCAGTTGATTGATGTACTCTACCACCTGTTCAAGTCCCGCTACGACCGCAAAGCCGCCGTTATCGGGATTGTTGCGGTAAAACACGTCAAAATAAACGATTTTGTCCTTCATACCGCTTTCAAAATAGCCGTTGCTCATGGTCAATTCATAAAAATCGCAGAGCATGGTTAAGTTTCTGGATATATCCTTCATTGTTTGATCCTTTCAAGTCGGAGG